>JAUWWP010000107.1 GCA_030616835.1 Deltaproteobacteria bacterium
GATGTCAATATTGGCCCGGGCATCCTCGGTACTGGTACCCTCCCCGGCGATAGTTTCCTGGAAGGGATATAGATTAACCGCAACCATATCGATCGGCACCGCCTGCATCCGCTGCAAATCATCGGTATGGGCCGGATTATAGGTCTCGCTCAGCAGACCCAGATAGATCTTGAAGTCCAGGGTCTTGACCAGACCCCCCTGCATCTCCGGCTGGCCGGTATACTCCGATACCTGCGTCAGGTGTCGGTTAGTCCCGTCAGGGCCGAGGATATCCCGGATCCGGTCAAAGGTGCCGCCGGTGGAGTAAATGCGGATTAAGGGGTTGATCTCGCTCAGGGCCGGGATGAAATCTTCCAACCCGCTCTTGTCGGAGACGCTTACCAGGATGTGTTTAACCTCTACCAGGTCATCAATCTTCTCAACGATATTTTTTCCCATTCCAAAATCTCCTTAAAATTCTACGGCAAATTATATCAGATCTTTCCGTAATCTTCAGGAAAAGGTAAAGAATGTAACTTTTTCTGCAATAACTTTCTATCAATTATTTTGGTTCTATAATAAGATAGAACTCTTTCTCTTCCATAGTTTGTGTTTGGTGAAGAATAACAACATTATGCGACCAGGATAATTCTGCAACCAGTGGTTGCAGTTTTTGATTATTTTTATAAGTTTCATATAATTTTTTCATCTCCCACAAGTTTCTACTGGAGAATCCTTTCATATCAGGAAATTCTTTTTGCAAATCATTAGATAGCCTTTCTACAACCCCCTCACCCCATTTAGAAACCTCTATCTTCTCATAAATGCTATTGCCTATATGAAGGTATAATTCAACTAATTGCTTATTAACTGTTTGATAAGCCTTTTGACGAGCAGCAATAATTTCTTCTTTCAGTCTACCAAGGAATTTTCTATATTCATAACTTTTTATGATATCTTTTGTCATTGACTAGCCCTTTCTTATTTAATTTAATATTTTCTTACATTACCTTCAATTTCTTTTTCCAGCCCTCTTGCTTTCTCACTCAATATATTCAAATTTACTATTAAGTTCTAACTTTCATAATGATCCTCTATTCCTTGAAAATAAATTTGTCATTAGCTATTCCCTGCTACTCCTTGCTACTCCTTGCTACTCCCTGCTATTCCCTGAAATAAATGAATTTGTTTATCGTAGCTTGCCTCCAGGGTTTTGACCAGATAAGTTAAGCTCTGGTTTACCGGGGTTTCAATCCCCAGCTTCTGTCCCTCGGAAACGATGGCTCCGTTAATATAATCCACTTCTGTATGTTTCTTTTTAAGCACATCCTGAAGCATGGAGGAGATATTGGCAGCAGTGGCCCGGGCAACCGATTCTACCTTGTCCACCACATCAGGATAACTTAAGTGGACTCCCTTTGCTTCCACCACCTTGACCCCTTCGCCTACCGCCTCGGCCATGAGCTTCCGGGTGCCGGGATAATCAAGGAGCTGCCCGTTCTTTAAGCGGGTAAGGGCGGTCAGGGCATTGATCCCTACATTAATTAAAAGCTTGCTCCAGATGAGGCCTTTGAGGTCATCGGTCGTGGAGGTTTTAACCCCGCTTCGATTGAAAAGGGCAGCCACCGCCTCGAGCCGCTTAGAGGATGCTTCTGTGGGACAGCCAATTATGGTCTCACCCAGGCCGGCGTGGCGGATATGACCCTCACCGAGGACAGTGGCTCCCTGAGCGGTAGTGCCGCCGACAACCCGTTCCTTTTCCACGACCTCAGCGATTATCTCCAGGTTTCCCTTTCCATTCTGGACACTGAGCACAGTGGTGGTCTCACCGATCAAGGGAGTTACCCTCTTAATCGCTGCCTCGGTATCGTAAGCCTTAACGCAGATAATTATTAACTCGACCTTGCCCGCCTCTTTTGGGTCAGCAGTAATCCGGGGCTTGATGTGGTGCTCTCCACTTACGCCCTCGATTTTTATTCCCTCCTTTTTTATCTTTTCTACCCGCGCAAGACGATAGTCAATCAGCCATACCTCCTCACCGGAGCTTATTAGATAATATGCAAACAGGCTGCCCATTGCTCCGGGACCGACAATAACTGTTTTCATTGTTTTTTAGTCCCTTTCGGTTTTTAAAAAGTTTCAACCCATTTTCACCTAAAGCCTGATAGGAGTCAAGCAGATATCTGCAGATTACAGATGTCATTGCGAGCTGAAGCCCTGAGCGTAGCGAAGGGACAGCGAAGCAATCCCATGAGATTGCTTCGGGCTTCGCCCTCACAACGGCGTCTAAAATCTACAATTGACTTCGAGTGATATTGGTAGTATAAAAAGCTCTGGATAAACTTATGGCCAGGCGAGATGAAGAATCTTCTTGAAGAGTTAAAGGAGGCAAAGACAATTCTAATTACCGGAGGAGCCCGGAGTGGACAGAGCTCTTATGCCCTCAAGTTGGCTGATGCGATCCGGGGGCGAAAGGCCTACCTGGCAACTGCTCAGCCCCTGGATGAGGAAATGGGAAAGAGGATCAGAAAACACCAGGAGGGTCGTGGTGATGAGTATATTAGCATTGAGGAGCCTCTGGAGATTACTCAGAGGCTGAAGGAGATCGATGGCAGTTATGAAGTAATAGTTATTGACTGCCTGACCCTCTGGGTCTCTAATCTACTGCACCGGGGGGAGTGCAACCTCTCCCGATTAGAAGAGGAGATTAAGGAGTTTGTAGATTGTCTTAAGAGTTTGAGCGCAAGTCTGATTTTAGTAACCAATGAGGTGGGTATGGGAATTGTCCCTGACAATGAACTGGCCCGCTCCTTTCGTGACTTAATCGGATTTGCAAATCAACTGGTTGCCGAGATCGCCGATGGGGTGGTGGTGATGTTCTCAGGAAGTCCGCTGAGGATTAAATAATATAATCAAATCCCAATGACCAAATCCCAAATCCCAATTCAATCATTTACATTTTTATATTTGCAATTTGCATTTTGCAATTTCTTTAGTAGGAGGTAGAGATGGGGAAGCTTGCAGAGACCATTAATGCAGTTGAGCCGATCGGGGAGGAGCTCTATCAAACTACCCAGGCAAGGCTTGACCATCTAACCAAGCCCCAGGGAAGCCTGGGTAGATTAGAGGAATTCGCCAGAAGGTATGTGGCCATTACCGGGAGGGAAAGCCCAAAGATCGAAAAGAAGACTATCTATACCTTTGCCGCTGACCACGGGGTAGCTGAAGAGGGGGTAAGCGCTTTCCCCCGAGAAGTAACTGCCCAAATGGTTTATAACTTCCTTCAGGGAGGGGCAGGAATCAATGTGCTGGCCCGTCTGGTTGGAGCTGAGGTAAAGGTGGTGGATATCGGGGTTGATCATGATTTTCAGTCCCGGGAGGGATTGATCATCAAGAAAGTTGCCAAGGGAACGAAGAATATGGCCAAGGGGCCAGCAATGAGCCGGGAAGAGGCAATCCGAGCCCTGGAGACAGGGATAGAGCTGGTAGAAGAAGCAGCAAAGCAGGAACTGGATCTTTTAGGAACCGGGGATATGGGGATTGCTAATACCACCCCCTCATCAGCTATTGCGGCGGTTTTCACCGGGGAGAAGGTAGAGAGGGTTACCGGGAGGGGAACCGGGATAGATGACGAGACGTTGAAGAGGAAGATCGAGGTAATTACCCGGGCCCTGGAGGTTAATCAACCTGACCCCCAGGAGCCTCTGGATGTTTTGGCCAAGGTGGGAGGGCTTGAGATTGGCGGTATTGCCGGGCTAATCCTGGGGGCAGCGGCGAAAAGGATACCGGTAGTTGTAGATGGCTTCATCTCCTCGGCAGGGGCCTTATTAGCAGTGAGGCTTCAATCCCGGGCAAAGGACTATATCTTCGCAGCTCACTGCTCAGTAGAGGTAGGTCACCGAGCAGTTTTGGATGGGATAGGGCAGCGCCCGATGCTGGATCTTGACCTCCGACTGGGGGAGGGAACCGGGGCAGCCCTGGGAATGTTCCTGGTAGAGGCGGGGATTAGGATCCTGGGAGAAATGGCAACCTTCGGGGAGGCCGGGGTATCGGAGGCGGAAGAATGAGAAATGAAAGGTGACTATTTAGTGGTTGGTAAAATCCTGTAAAGTATTGGTTGAGTCGTTCGGTTGTGGTTGCGCAGCTAGTATCCTTCGACAGGCTCAGGACAGGTCGGGATTCGTAAAGCGGTTAAGGGAAAACGGAACCGGATGACGAAAGACGAAACGAGTAGCGCAACCGAATAACGAATAACTAATGGGAGCCTGGCCAAATAAATATATGGCTGTAATTATCAACTAAATAGATTCACTACCAGACAATGAGAAGATTCTTAATTGCCTTAAGATTTCTGACCATCTTTCCTCTGGGTAAAGTAGAGAAGGTTACGGCCGAGGAAATGGCCAGCTCAATGGGGTATTTCCCCCTGGTGGGCCTGGGCCTGGGGATAATTCTGGTTCTCGGCAACTATATACTCTCCCCGCTCTTCCCCCGCTCAGTGGTAGATGTCATCCTTTTAGCACTGTTAGTGGTAAGCACGGGTGCCCTTCACCTTGACGGCTTTGCTGATACCCTGGACGGGCTGGCAGGAGGAAGAACCAGAGAAGAGATCCTGGCGATAATGCGAGATAGCCGGACCGGAGCAGTAGGGGTAATTGGGCTCATTTTCCTGCTCCTGCTGAAATTCTTTTCTCTGAACAGTATTTCCCTGACCCTGAAAGTCCCGGCTCTGCTTTTGATGCCGGTGATAGCAAGGTGGTCACTGGTTCTGATGTCCCTTTTCTCCAGATATTCCCGGGAAGGCAGTGGCGTGGGAAGGTGCTTTCCTGATTTTGTGGGAAGGGAGCAGCTCTGGGGGGCAACGATTTTTACACTATTAGCTTCAGTGATCTTTTTGGGTTGGCGGGGTATAACAATCTTTATTTTGGTTGCCCTCCTGACCTTCCTTTATACCTTATATTTTAACCGAAAGTTAAGGGGTGTAACCGGTGATATCTTTGGAGCTACCAATGAAATCAATGAAGTCATTTTATTGTTGCTCGTACTTGTTCTTTAAGAATCTTGGATAGGCGGGGCTTTCCAGCCCTTTCAGGGAATAGCAGGGAGTAGCAGGGAATGGCAGGGAATAGCAGGGACTTGAATCCTACCTATTGACATTTGGATTTTTCACTTACAGTTTCCAAAGTAAGGAGCGGGTTATGAGGGAAGATACAATACCGACTTTGTTGCAGAGCAGGGTAAAAAGCTATGGAGATAGGGTAGCCCTGCGGAAGAAAGAATACGGGATCTGGAGGGATATCTCCTGGAACGAGTATGGGGAGAAGGTTAAATACATTGGCCTGGGATTGGTCTCCCTCGGCCTCCAAAAGGGTGAAGGTGTTTCTCTTATCGGGGAGAATTGCCCGGAATGGTTGTTTGCCGACCTGGGGATTATGTCGGCCGGAGGGATAACTGTCGGCATATATACGACCAATAGCGCAGAGCAGTGCGAGTATGTTCTCGGACATTCCGAGTCAAGATTTTATATCGTGGAGAATGAGGAGCAACTGGATAAGGCCCTCAAGGTCAGGAAAAACTTGCCCAAATTAGAGAAGGTCATTGTTATGGATATGGAGGGGCTGAAACACTTCCACGACCCCATGGTTATAAGTCTTGATGAGCTTATCGAACTGGGTAAAAAGCTGGAAGAGAAAGAACCGGGGCTATTCGAGAGACGTCTGAATGAGCCCAGGCCCGAGGACTTTGCCGTTTTAATCTATACCTCCGGAACAACTGGCCCTCCTAAAGGGGCAATCTTATCCCATGCTAATATTATCTGGACCACCGGTGCCCTTGATGAGGCTAACCCGGTCCATGAAACCGATGAAATTATGTCCTTTCTGCCCCTCTGCCACATTGCCGAGAGAATGTTTTCGGTCTTCAATGCCATGAGGTTTGGTTATACGGTTAATTTCATCGAGAATACCGATACTATTGCTCAAAACCTTCGGGAGATTTCTCCACATGTGTTTTTCGCCGTCCCCCGGATCTGGGAAAAATACTACTCCACCATTGCCCTACAGATGAGGGAAGCTACCTGGTTTAAACGCCAGGTCTACTATTTGAGTTTAATAGTAGGGGCAAAGGTAGCTGAGCTGCGATTGGATCATAAAGAGATTCCCCTTCTCTGGAAGACTGCTTATACCCTGGCGGACTGGGCTATTTTCCGTAAGGTGAAGGAAAGGCTGGGTTTTGATCGGGTGAGGGTTGCTATCTCCGGAGCAGCCCCCATTTCTCCCGACATTCTGAGGTTCTTCCATGCCCTCGGCATCCCCCTGCGGGAAGTTTACGGACAAACCGAGGGTAATGGCCCTACCAGCATCCATCTCGGCGATAATATCAAGATCGGCACCGTGGGTCAGGCTATTCCCGGAGTGGAGATTAAGATCGCTGAGGATGGCGAGATCCTGGTGCGCGGCCCTAATGTCTTTCAGGGATATTATAAGAATCCCGAGGCTACCCGGGAGACACTGAAGGACGGATGGCTGCATTCCGGGGATGTGGGGGAGTTAGATGAAGAGGGTTACCTGACGATAACTGACCGAAAAAAGGATCTGATCATTACTGCCGGGGGAAAGAATATTGCCCCCCAGAATATCGAAAACCAGCTAAAGTTCAGCCCTTACATCAATGATGCCGTGGCAATTGGCGATAGAAGAAAGTATTTAACGGCTTTGATCGTTATTGATGAAGATAATGTAACCAAATACGCTCAGGATAATAAGATTCCCTTCACCACCTATGCCAGTTTGACTCAGAATCCCGAGATCATAAAGCTCATTCAGAAAGAGGTTAATAATGTTAATAAAACCTTGGCCGGGGTAGAGACGGTTAAGAAATTTAAGATCCTACCCAAAAAGCTCTACGAAGAGGACGGTGAGGTAACCCCCACAATGAAGGTTAAGAGGAAATACATTAATGAAACCTTTAAAGACCTGATTAAAGAAATGTATCATTAACAAATCCCAATGACCAAATCCTAAAAGAAAAATTGGTTGTTCGTTATTCGGTTGCGCTACTCGTTTCGTCTCTCGTCATTAGGTTGCGTTTTCCCTTAACCGCTTTACGAATCCCGACCTGTCCTGAGCCTGTCGAAGGATACTAGCTGCGCAACCGCAACCGATTGACCCAACCTGTCTTTCAACAAGCATTTTGCATTTTTCATTTTGCAATTTGCAATTTCCAATCCGACACAGGCGGATTGGAATAATTATCTCCACCTCTTCTTCCTCTTATACCGCTGATAGCCTTTCTCCGAAACCTCCTCCCTTATTCCCAGATAGAATTCTTTAACATCCTCATCTTCGAGTAAGACCGTAGGTTTATCAGCTAAGACTATCCTTCCGTTCTCCAGGATATAGCCATAATCAGCAATATTCAGGGCCATCCGGGCGTTCTGTTCCACCAAGAGGATGGTAGTTCCTTCCTCGTTAATACTCTTAATGATTCCAAATATCTCCTTCACCAGAAGAGGGGCCAGACCCAGGGACGGCTCATCGAGCAGGAGCAGTTTGGGTCGAGCCATTAAGGCCCGGCCAATGGCTAACATCTGCTGCTCCCCTCCGCTGAGCGTTCCGGCAAGCTGTGAACTTCTTTCTTTGAGGACAGGAAAGTGGGTTAGAATTCGATCGTAGTCCCTTTTTATTCCCTCTCTATCCCTTCGAATATAGCATCCCATCCTTAAGTTTTCCCGAACCGTCAACTCCGGAAAAACCTCCCTACCTTCAGGGACATAAGAGATACCCC
>JAUWWP010000084.1 GCA_030616835.1 Deltaproteobacteria bacterium
AATCCGCCTCAGGCGGACCGCTTATCCATTTAACGGGACTTCGGTCCCTCCTATGTAATTCTAATCCCCTTTACCCTATATAAATGCAAAATGTATATTGTAGATAGTCCGATAATTTTAATACTTGACTTTTAAAATACTCGTGTTAATATTGGGCTATGATTCAGAGAGAGCTATTTGAAGAACTCCAAAGACACCTTTCTAAAAAAGAAATAAGCCTCATCGTTGGCCCGAGGCAGGTGGGTAAGACTACTCTTATGCACCTTTTAAAAGACTCCCTGGAGAAGGTAGGAGAAAAAACCCTGTTTCTCAGTCTGGATTTCGAATCCGATCAACCATTTTTCCAATCCCAGAGAGCACTTATCAGCAAAATCCAATTAGAAATAGGAAAAAGCAAAGGATATGTTTTCATTGACGAGATCCAGAGAAAGGAAAATGCCGGTCTTTTTCTCAAAGGAATATACGACATGGGATTACCCCATAAATTCATTGTTTCCGGATCGGGAAGCATTGAGTTAAAGGAAAAGATCCACGAATCCCTCGTCGGCCGGAAAAGGATCTTTGCCCTGAATCCCATATCTTTTAAAGAGTTTGTTAATTTTAAAACTGATAATAAATATAAAGAAAAACTCCTTGATTTCTTTACCCTCGAGAAAGAAAAGACCGAGGAAATGCTCCGGGAGTATCTAAATTTCGGCGGTTATCCCCGCGTGGTTCTGGAAGATGAATTGAGAGAGAAAGCCGCAGTTATTGACGAGATTTATCGCAGTTATCTTGAAAGGGATATCTCTTATCTTCTGAAAGTAGAGAAAACCGAGGCTTTCAGTTCCTTAATCAGGGTTTTAGCCGGTCAGATCGGGGGCCTGGTCAATTACTCCGAACTCTCCTCTACCCTGGGAATATCCATCCCTACGATCAAAAAATATCTCGGGTACGCAGAAAAAACCTTTATTTTAAGAAAAATATCGCCTTTTTTTAGAAATGTTCGAAAGGAAATAACCAAATCTCCGATTATTTATTTTTATGATTTAGGCTTAAGAAATTATATCCTTGGATTGTTTGGTAATCTGATTAATCCCTCCGAAATAGGGCATGTGTTTCAGAACTTTATCCTCAACCTGATTAAAGAAAAGATCGAGCTTAGTGCCGGACAGATCCATTTCTGGCGGACCAAAGATAGAGCGGAAGTAGACTTTGTTATTAACACCGGAAGGTATTTAATTCCCGTTGAAACCAAATTCAAACAAATACAGAAACCATCAATTCCACGATCCTTAAGAAATTTCATTTCTAAATATCAACCAAAAGAAGCCTGGGTGGTCAATTTAGGGTTGAAAGAAAAAGTAAATTTTAACCAAACCGAAATTCATTTTCTTCCCTTTTATGAAATTGTCTTCCGGCAGTTCTAAATTAATAGAGAATGGCAAGGGTTAGCATGGAATAGCATCCTACTTCGCCAAGGCTTCCTTCGATAAACTCAGGACAGGTCGTAGGACAGGGGGAATGGCCCTGTCCGCCATAGCTTTCAGCCTCAGCTTGATCTAAAAGTAGCTCCAGCCAAATATTAGTATCAACCAGGAACATCAATCACCTCGCCACTCCAAAGCCTTCTTCTGAAGCTCGAGAGAGGTAAATTGATCCCGAAATTCCCGGAGTCCGCCAGCCCAGTCAAGCCTAAGCTTTCCTTTACTTCTCGCTCGTTTTTTGAGAAGAAACTCAATGAAGTCACTAACCTCTTGGCTGAGTTCCGGAGGAAGTTTTTCAATCAAACCTTTTAAGTCTTCCATTTCTTCCCTCCTTCAATCACCTATCATACCATAAAATTACTAATAAAGATAATCTATCATTATATCTTTCAGAAAAAAGAAGGGAAAGTCTGCAAAAATGTCCTGAGCCTGCCGAAGGATGGGGAGAGGGAACTATAAGAAAAATGCCACTGACCCCTTTCCCACTTGAAATATTACTTTAAATATGCTTTAATATTAGGTGGAGAACATCGATATGTTTAAACCAAAGTTTTCTATTTCTTTACATTTAGCAAAACTGATCGATGAGATTAGTTCGCTGCGCGAAAGGATAATTAGCGCACCAATGCAGGTTGCCTGGATCCCTATCCTCCAGAAGGAAGCAGTGATAAGGAATGCTATGGGCTCAACTGCGATAGAAGGGTTTGTGTTAAGCCTGCCGGAGGTGAGAGCATTGGCTGAAGAGGCAAGAATATCTCGGGAACTCGACGTGACGGAAAAAGCAGTATTCAACTATCTTGCATGTCTTAGATATATCCAGAAACATAGAAAAGAAAAGCTACTTACCCATAAAGATATCTATAAATTACATAGAATAATAGGAGAAGGGGCAATTGAACAGGGGCCGGCAGGAGTCTATCGGGCTATACAGAACTATGTAGTGGATTCGACCGGTAATGTTATCTATACGCCCCCTCCACCGGAGAAAGTTCCTGCTCTAACTAGGAAACTGTTGGATTGGATTAATGAGGAATCCAAGGCACAACTGCCGGTAATTTCATCAGGAATTGCTCATTACCGCTTGGTAGAAATTCATCCATTTGTCGATGGTAATGGTAGAGTTGCAAGAATACTTGGCACGTGGGAGCTTCTTCGACGAGATTTTGATACATTACATATTTTTGCTATCGATGACCTTATTTATGAACACAAACGGGCATATTACCCAGCACTTAGGAGTGTAAGAGATCGGAAGGGGGACTTGACAAATTGGCTTGAGTTTTATCTTGAAATAGTCGCTGAGTCTCTTGATAGAGCATGGAAAAGGGTCATTTCATTGCCAAAGACGAAAGAACTTGAGCAATTGATTCTAACCCCTAAACAGGAAAAATTACTGATGTTATTGCGCGATTCGGGGAACCTTACTGCAAGAGAAATATCGTCTATACTTAAGGTAACAGTTCAGGGTGCCCATTTTATCTTAAATCCCCTTATAAAAGCAGAGATTATAAAAAGATATGGGGGAAGAAAAACGGGAAAGTACGGGCTTACGAGATAAGATGAAGTAGAAGGAAACGGCAGGAGGTAGCAGGGGGATATGTAAAAGCCCCGCCTATCCTATCGCAGGATAGGTTGGGTTAATCGGTTGTGGTTTCGCAGCTCGTATCGGTATTCGTAAAGCGGTTGATGGAACTCCCCCATCCCTTCGGCTTCGCTCAGGGCAGGCAGGACAAGGTTTAGAGCATTTGATATTCAGATTTAGCCCCTGATTTAATCAGGGGTTAGGATTTGGGATTCAGCCTTCGCAGCCACTACGGCGAAATAGGCCATCAGCCCGATCCGCCTGAGACGGATTCGGGTTCAATAAATTGAACCCCTACATTAACGCATTATTTGGGATGAAATCAAAAGGCCAATTATCGGTGAGTGTAAGAAGAAACGCAACCGGGTGACGAGAGACGAAACGAGCAGCGCAACCGAATAACGCCTGCCTGCCGTAGATCAAAACTTTGTGGCACATTGTCCCGTTCCCATCGAAGGAATTGAAACCCTACATTGGGGTTAATCTACCTTTCTTTCCACTCCGTATTTCTTTAGGCGGTAGCGGAGGGAGCGGAAGCTGATCCTGAGCAGTCTGGCGGCCTCCTTTTTCACACCCCGGGCATTCTTCAGTGCCTTAAGCAAAAGCCCCTTTTCAATACCTCCAACTACCTCCTCTAAATCCAATCCGCCCGGAGGAAGATCGAGCTCTCCTTGGAAAGCAGACTCTGAGGGGTGCTCAAAGACTACCGGTGGAAGGCTCTCCGGCAGGATGATATTGCTTGACTCTAAGGCCACTGCTCTTTCGATGATATTCTCCAGCTCCCGGACATTTCCCGGGTAGGAATACTTCAGCAGACTTTCCATTGCCTCTTCTGAGATCTTCTTAGTTTCCTTCCCCAGCTCCCGGGAATATTTATCCAGAAAATGCCGGGCAAGAACGGGAATATCCTCTCTTCTTTCCCGCAGAGGAGGGATCTGGATCTTAATGACATTGAGCCGATAGAAAAGGTCCTCCCGGAAGCCTCCCTGCCTTACCTCTTCCTCCAGATTCTTGTTGGTAGCACAAATGATCCGGACATCCACCTCGACATCCTCGGTTCCCCCTACCCGGCGGAAGGTTCTATCCTGAATCACCCGGAGCAGCTTGACCTGGAAGGACGGGCTCAGCTCTCCAATCTCATCGAGAAAGGTAGCACCCCCATTAGCGGCCTCAAATAGACCCATCTTGTTGGAAACCGCACCGGTGAAGGCTCCTTTCATATAGCCAAAAAGCTCACTTTCCATTAGAGTCTCGGGGATAGCACTACAGTTGATGGTAATAAAGGGCTTATCCTTACGGGAGCTATTGTAATGTACGGCTTTAGCCACCAGTTCCTTGCCAGTGCCGCTCTCACCTGAGATCAGGATATTGGCCTTGGTATCCGTTACCCGCTGAATCAGATCATAGACCTTGAGCATCTCGGGGCTGCTGCCCACGAGGTTTCCAAACTGATACTTGCTCTTTAGCTCTTTCCTGAGGAGAATATTCTCCTCTTCCAGGGCCTTTTTCTCCAGGGCCTTCCCGATAATGAGCTTTATCTCGTCCACCTGAAAAGGCTTGGTGATGTAATCGTAGGCACCCCTTTTCATTGCCTCCACTGCGGACTCGGTAGAGCCATAAGCAGTTATCATAATCACAATCGTCCCGGGATTGAGCTCTTTAGCCCGGTTCAATACCTCCATCCCATCTGCCCCGGGCATCCGGATGTCGCTCAGCACCAGATCATAGGGCCTGGCCTCCAGTCTATTAAGGGCCTCCTTCCCATCTCGAGCGCAGGCTACCTCATACCCTTCCTTCCGGAGCATAATCTCCAGGAACTCCCGCATACTCTGCTCATCATCTACCACGAGGATTTTTTGTTTCAATGTTCAATAGCGGGGCTGGAAAGTCCCGCCTATCCACGGTTTTTTAACGGCTATTGTAGGGGTGGACCTCAGTGTCCACCCATATTCGGGCCGACAGGGACGTCGGCCCCTACTTTGTGGAAAGCCCTGTCTGTGTGCGAACACGCACAGGCAGGAAATCCCAATATTCAGTCTTTTGTAATTTGCACTTTACAATTTTCATTTTGCATTTTTTAATGGTTACCCGGGAGCTTTCAAACGGGTAGCAGGATCGTAAAGGTAGTCCCCTTTCCCTTAGTGCTCTCCACCTTAATCTGCCCGTGGTGAGACTCGATGATCTTATATACTATAGTGAGTCCCAAGCCACTGCCACTGTCCCGGGTAGTAAAGAAGGGATCGAATATCTTCGGCAGGTCCTCTTCACTGATCCCAACCCCGGTATCGGAGATAGTAATCTCCAGGAAATCCTTTTCAGGCTGGGGAAGATCTTTTTCACTCCCAATTTTCCGCTTCATATTTGCATTTTGCATTTTGCATTTTGCATTTATTGTTAGCTCTCCTCCCTCGGGCATTGCCTGGGAGGCGTTGAGAAGGAGATTCCAGAAAACCTGCCGCAACTGCCGGGAATCGGCATTAAGGAGGGGATCTCCATCAAATTCTTTAACGATCTTTATCCCTCGCTGGCCCCCCGGGCTTTGTTCAAAGGCCTTCAGCGTCTCTTCAATGATCTCCTGAATCCTTACTTTCTCTTCCTTTTTTTCAGAGGGCCGGGCAAAGCTCAGGAAGTCGGAGATTAGTGAGTTTAGTCTATTGGTCTCCCGGGTAATAATTTCCATCAGGTGCCTATCCTCATCCTTCAGATCCAATCCCTCCCGGAGAACCTGAATGGAGCCGGATAATGAGGCTAAGGGATTTCGGATCTCATGGGCCATCCCCGCGGCTAACCTTCCCATAGTTGCCAGCCGCTCTGCCCTCCTCACCTCCTCCTCCATCTCCTTAAGCCCGGTCAGGTCCTGAAAGATGACGATCTGCCCCAGTTTCCCTCCCCTTTCGTCCCTTAATGGAGAGACCGAGCACCCAAGGTAAAGCTGTTTCCCATCTTTTCTCTGAAAGCCAATCTGCTGGCGAGCCCCGGGAGGCAAAGGCTTCCCCTCCGGGTAAAGCTCAAGACCAGAAAAAACGGAATTAATCCTTTTTTGATAGACTTCGGAGAGGCGGTAGCCGGTGATCTCCTCTGCTGCCCGGTTAAAGGAGGTTAATCGTTGACCGCTATCAATGGTTAAAAGGCCGCTGTTTATCCCTTCAACGATCTTCTTATTCAGGGCCTCCAGCTCCTTAAGGTCAATCTGCCTTTCCCGCAGCTCCTCCCCGGTCTGCTTAAGCTGCTCCGAGAGATAGCTACTCAGCCAGGCCACCAGGTAAAAGCCGGTTATATCGATCACCAGCGTAAAGAGAAGCCCGCTCCCCTGGGAGGCGGGAGGAAATTTTCCATAAGGAGGGGATATTATTTGATAATACTGAAGATCCAGCAAGGCCCCATACCAGATACTGCTTAAGGAGGCAGTAAGCAGCGCCCCCCTTCGATAGAGAATGATGCTGGCGGCGATAATGGAAATAAGATAAAGGAAGGAAAAGATGCTCTCGATTCCCCCGGTAAAATAGATTAATCCAGTGGTAAAAAGAACATCCCAGAGAAGCTGGAGATAAGCAAATCTCCTTAAATCCTTAAATCTTCTAATGAGAAAGGCACTAAGGGCAGTAAAAAGATAGGTAGCTCCGATCAGGACATAAAGGGAGATAAGAGAGACAGCAAAAAAAACCCGGATTTCCCGGAACTCAATAACAGCAGTGATACTTAGAAGGAAGGTAATGACTACCACCCTGAAGAACATTAACCATTTCAGTCGGTTGAATAGCTCTTCCTGGTGGCAAGGTTTCAGGGCATCAGTCATTTAATCCGCCTGCGGCGAATTGCAAAGATGGTAGATTACAGATTGTAGATTACAGATTCCAGCTCTGAAATCTAAAATCTGAAATCTGTAGTGGATTTGGGATTTGAACCACGAATTACACGAATTACACGAAGAAAATTTCCCTTTTGGGATTCATTCAGAGAATTGTAGTCCCTGCTACTCCCTTCCGCCGTCGCTAAGCCTACTCCGCCGTAGTGGCTACGAAGGCCGGGAGCTATGGCGGACAGGGCTATTCCTTGATATTCCCTGCTACTCCCTGCTATTCCTTGCTATTCCCCGCTATAGCCTAGCCGATCGTCCCGGCGATCTGGAAGATGGGGAGATACATTGACATCAAGAGCCCGCCGATTACCCCTCCGATGAGGACCACCATCATCGGCTCCAGCATGGACATTAAGGTCCCTACTGCGGCATCAACCTCTTCATCGTAGAAATCGGCAATCTTGGAGAGCATCGCATCCATTGCTCCGGTGGCCTCTCCCACCGCGATCATCTGCACCACCATCGGGGGAAAGACATCAGTATCCTTAAGCGGCTCGGCAATGGTCTTACCTCCGGCGATACTCTTCCTTGCCTCCATAATAGCTGCCTCTACTATCTTGTTTCCTGCGGTCCGGGAGCAGATATCCAGGCCATCCAGGATCGGCACCCCGCTGCTGATCATCGTCCCCAGCACCCGGGTGAATCGGGCCACCGCAATCTTGCGGATCAGGTCCCCCACGACCGGAAGCTTTAAAAGTAGACTGTCAACTATTACCCTCCCTTTTTCCGTCCGGTAAAAGGACCTGAAGATAAAGTAGATAGCGACTATGCTAACAATGATGAGAATGATATACCTTTTTAAGAAATCACTCGCATCGATCACGAACTGAGTGGGGCCCGGCAGGGTTGCTCCGAAGTCCGCGAACATGTCAGCAAAGACCGGGATCACAAAGATCAGCATTACCACCGTTACCACAATCGCTACCGTCAACAGGCCAAGAGGATAGACCATGGCCGATTTAACCTGCGACTTCAACTTCATCGCCTTCTCAATGTAAAGGGCCAGCCTGGCCAGGATGTTATCCAGGATACCACCAACCTCGCCGGCAGCTACCAGATTGACATACAGATCATCAAAGACCTTTGGGTGCTTCTTCATAGCATCGGCTAGGGTAGAGCCACCCTCCACGCTTTCTTTAACCTTGGTGATGATATCCTTGAAAGTATTGTTCACCTGCTGGGTGGCGAGGATGTCCAGTCCCTGGACCAGGGGCAGTCCCGCATCGACCATTGTGGAGAACTGACGGGTAAAGATTACGATTTCCTTTTCCTTTACCGTCTCCCCCAGGCCCGGGATCTTGATATCCATCGACAGCCCCTTGCCTTTAGCCTTGATCTTCGTCGGCAGGATCTGCTGCTGGCGCAGTTGAGCCATTACCGCTGATTCATTCGCAGCCTCCATATCCCCTTTCTTTATCTCTCCGGCTCTGGTCCTTCCTTCCCATACATAAACAGCCATTATTGATCCTCCTTATTTTTATCGTTTATGGTTTATTGGATACTAATAACAAGCCTCATCCCGGATTATTGTGGGCAAACAATTAAATCCAAATGTCATATGATAAATCCTAAATCCCCACTCCTAAACCCTAAACAAATCCAAAATTCCAATATCAAATGTTCAAAATAATCCCTTCGACCCCGATGCCCATCGGGGCTCAGGACAAGGTTTTGAGTTTTGGATTTTGATCATTTGAAATTGTTTAGGATTTGGTGCTTAGTGCTTAGAATTTATCCTTTCTTTCCCTCATCCGGACGGCCGGTGACCCTGGACCCTGACTTCTCCTCCGAACCGGGGTGGGCCCCCTCCGGCAGCCGCCCCCCCGGGAGACATCATCTGCCGGAACTCCGCGAGGTCATGGCAGCGGTGCTCGGCTTCCTCCAGGGAAATAAGCCTCTTCCGATATAGATCCAGAAGTGACTGATTCATTGTCTGCATTCCAAACTTTGACTGTCCCACCTGCATCTGTGAATAAATCTGATGTATTTTCTCCTCCCGGATCAGGTTCCTAATCGCCGGATTGTGAATCATTACCTCCATCCCCAGAACCCTTCCAGTCCCGCTTAGCTTGGGGATCAGGGTCTGGCAGAGAACCCCCTCCAGGACGAAAGAGAGCTGGGCTCGAACCTGAGGCTGCTGATAAGGGGGAAAGACATCAACAACCCGGTTTATCGTCTGAACACAGGAGTTGGTATGCAGGGTGGCAAAAACCAGATGGCCGGTCTCGGCAATCGTCAG
>JAUWWP010000385.1 GCA_030616835.1 Deltaproteobacteria bacterium
CGGTTCCTGAGGTTCTTTTAAACGGTCATCATCAACACATTGAGCTCTGGAGAAAAACAGAGGCCTTACTCAGGACCTGGGAGCGGAGGCCGGAGCTCCTTAAGCAAAGGGAGCTCGGAGAAGAGGATCGCAGGATACTGGAGGAGATCAAGAGAGCCAGTAGGTAGGTGGATATGAACCCGATAGATTTGATTGAGAAGAGCCAACTTCGGAGAAACCCCCTTCAGTTTAATGTAGGTGATACTGTTAAAGTCTATATGAAGATCAAAGAAGGGGATAAGGAGAGGGTTCAGGTCTTCAAGGGGACGGTCATCAGGAAAAGGAAGGGGGGGAGCCGGGCCAGCTTTACTGTGCGTAAGGTCTCTTACTCGGTGGGGGTAGAGAGGATCTTTCCCTTTAATTCGCCTCTAATCGAGAGGGTCGAGGTAGTTCAAGAAGGCAAGGTTCGTCGCTCTCGTCTTTATTATCTGCGGCGACTGAAAGGGAAGGAGGCTCGGGTCAAGAGGAAAGGACCAACTCTGGCAAAAAAACCTGCTCTCCCTGAGGTTTATGCTGGGAAGGAGGAATCTACGAGCTCGGAAGCGGAGCTACCTCAAGTGGAAGAGCCGGATACCTGAGTCCCAGGGAGTTCGTTAAATTTAAGGGATTGGCCCATGCAGCTATTAGAGTTTTTCCTGCAAGAAGTCCGCCGTTTTTCTTCCCAACTCCGACTTTCCTTCAAGCCCGGGTATAATGCCATTTATGGACTAAATGAAAGTGGTAAATCTACAATCTATGAGGCTTTGATTGCTTCCCTGGATCATGGGTATTTTCTCCAGAACCGGGAAAGCTTCTTGGCCTGGGAGGCCAAGGGGAGCCCCAGTCGGGTTGGCCTGGCTTTTAAAGAAGCGCAGGATACCTTTCGTCTCTTAAAAGACTTCTCCTCGGGACAGGTACAGTTAAGTAAGCGTAATCTTACCACCGGTAAGTTTGAGCCCTTTTCCCGAGACCCTTCCTGGATTTCTGATTTCTTCTCCCGGGAGCTGTGTTTTCCTGCCTTAGAGATTTATCAGAGCATCTATCTTAGGGATCTTACCGGGCTTCCTTCGATGGGAGGTATTTCCACTGCCCAGCCTACTGAACAGGATTATTCGGAGACAATTGAGCTCAGTGAGGTATCTCCTTCCCCCGGGTTTGAGAGCTACCCGTCGGCTGAGCCCTCCCTCCCGCAAGGACAATCCCCGGAAGAAATAAAACGTCAGTTGGAGCAATTAAAGGAGGAGCTGGCATGGGCGGAGAAGATAGAGGAAATGGAGTTTAACCTTGACGGTCTGGAGAAGAAGCTCTTTGAGCTGGAGACTGGGTCCGAGGATATTAAAGAGGTCGAGCGATACCTGAGTGAGGTTGAGGAGGAATTGGCCAAGTATGAGAAACTTGAAGAACTTCCCGAGGACATTGATGAGCGGCTGGAGGATTATATGAGGATGGAAAAGCAGAAAAAGGATATTCTGGTCAGATATAATAAAGAAATAGAAGAAGCTAAGTATGATATAGATTTATTAACGGCAATTCCGTTGTATAAAGAGAAGTTACTCATCTACGGGGCGGGCATTGCGGTAGTCTTTCTTCTGGGAGGAGGGATCCTCAGCGCTCTGGGAAAGGTTCCGAGTTATCTGCCCCTGGGTGGGCTCGTCGGAGTGGCATTGGTTGCTTATTCACTCTGGCAGTATTTATCAAAGAGGGAGAAGCTGGAGAAGCTCCAGGCCAAGCTGAGCAAGAAGGATGAGGATAAAAAGGTGACGGAGAAAAAATACGGGATCGAGGGAACAGTGATTCGCAGCCTGATCGAATCATCCGGAGTAGAGTCAGCAGCGGATATGGTGTGGAAGTTGGAACGATTACGGGAATTAAAACAGAGAAAGGAAGAGCTCTTAGCTAAAAGGGGAGGCTTGAGGGAGGAGAAAGACTATGAGAGGCTGAAGGCTGAGCAGGAGAAGCTCCAGAGCGAGACTAAGGAAATACAGAACAAGCTTCGGGATATGGGGGGGCTTTCTATGGGTGCACACGAGATGCGCCGGGAAGTCGAAAGGCTGGAGGCACTTCTCTCCCAGGGCCTCGGCCAGGCCTCTGCCCCGGAGGATAGTTTTAGTAGTTTTACCAGTCCGGAGCCGCAACCTGTTCCGGTTGAACCAGCAAAGCCTGCACAGACTTCTATTACCTCCTCTTCCCGGGATCCAGTGCAGGACCTGATGAATAATTGTCAGAGGCTCTTAAATACAGATTTGACAACCCTTACCACCTCGATTAAAGATAGTTTTTGCCGCAATCTTAATGCCTTCACCTCGAATAATTACCTGGAGGCTCGTTTCGAGGAGGGAGGGGAGCTAATTTTAGTTGGTAAAGGGTCCGGCCGGGAGTTCAAATTTGCGGAGCTAAGCCCGGCGACTAAGGATGCTGTCTATTTTGCCTTAGATTTTGCACTCCTGGAGGAGAGCTTGGGAATTAGACCCTTCCCGATAATCTTTGATGCCCCTTTTCTCCACTTTGACGAATCTCGATTACTGGCGGTTGCCGAGGCACTTAAGGGCCTGGGTCAAATTAATCAGGTGATTCATTTGACCTCCAAGGCGGAGTTTACCAAGCTGGCTGATCAGTCCTTCAGCTTAGAATAGAGCTGCAGAATCGCTGAGCAGGACTTAGTCTGAAACTTAAGCACAGGTAATGACTAAGGAGAGGAAAAGCTTTGGAAAGGTAGGAGAGGAGCTTACCGCTAAGTATTTGAAGAAAAGAAACTATAAGATTATCGAAAGGAACTATCGCTGCCCCCTCGGGGAGATTGATATTATTGCGTTAGATGGTAAGGCCCTGGTTTTTGTCGAAGTAAAGACCAGAGGTTCAACCAACTTTGGTCCTCCCCAACTGGCAGTTGGTTGGAGAAAGCAGAGGCAAATCTCCAAGGTGGCTCTGGATTTCATTAAAAGGAAGAAGATTTCCCAGATGGATATGCGCTTCGATGTAGTTTCAGTTCAGCTCTGCCCCACTGGTGAGTTTAGGGTGGAGCTAATCAGGAATGCCTTTGAGCTCTGCTTTGGTTGAGTCTGTTATTAATTGTAGGTATCAGGTGCTTAAATGAAGAAGAAAACTTATCAAATCTTTTTAGCGCTGCTTCTTCTCTCCGGGTGTGGTCCTTCTCTCAAAGAAGTAGATTTAGCCCTGTCCCAGTCAGAAAGTGCCTATGCCCTTTATATGAGGGAGAATCCCCCAATGGCCACCACCATGACCTACCGTATGCTTTATTCCCAGGCCCAGAAGGAAAAGGA
>JAUWWP010000062.1 GCA_030616835.1 Deltaproteobacteria bacterium
ACTAAAAAACTGGGTCACCACCCATATTTACAGACACCTATAACCGAAAATTATTCACTTCTTCCTTCAGGTGATTTACCTGTTCTTTCAGAACCTCTACCGCGGTAAACATCTCGGTAGAGCTGGAGAGGTTACTCTGAGTAACCTCCTTGATGTTTTCGATGGCCTTGATCACCTGCTCGCCGCCCTGGGCCTGCTCTTGGGTAGCCTGATTGATTTGTTTGACCATGTCCATGATATTCTCCATCGATTGAGTAATTAATTTGCTTCCCCGTGCCTGCTCCTGGGTAGTTCTCTTTACCTGGAGGGTTACCCTTTTCATCTGCTCGGCGGCTTTCATTATCTGCTCACTCCCCCGTGCCTGCTCCTGAGTGGCCTTGGCGGTCTCCTGCACCATCTCCGCTATCTTCTCCATGTCCTCGGTAACATGCTTGCTGGACTTAGTCTGATCAACAGTAGCCTTGGCTATCCCGGCTATCATCTCACTGGACGTCTTAATGCTCTCCAGAATCTTCTCTAAGGCATCCCCTGCTCTCCGTGAGAGCTGAACACCCTCTTCCACACTCTGAGCCCCGGCAGCCATGGCGCCAACCGCCTTGTTAGACCCCTCCTGAACCGCCTGGATCAATACCGCGATTTCTTTGGTCGAAGCAGCAGTCCTTTCCGCCAGATCCCGGATCTCATCCGCTACCACGGCAAACCCTCTTCCATGCTCTCCGGCCTGAGCTGCTAAGATGGCTGCATTCAGGGCCAGAAGATTAGTCTCCTCGGCAACCTCCTCGATGACGTTTAAGATCTTTCCGATCTCAGCGGTCCTTCCTCCCAAGCTATTTATGACCATGGCCGCCTCCTGAACAGCCACTTTTATCTTGTCTATTCCCTTTATCGTTGAGTTAACCGCCTGAACGCCCATCTGGGCATCCTCCCCTACCTTTTCCGAAAGCTTGGAGGTCTCATTTGCACTAAACTCGACCTCTTTTATCGAGGCATCCATCTCCATCATTGAAGAAGCGGTTTCCTCGGCAATATTGGAGAGGGCCTCCGCGTTCTCGGCCACCTGCCGGTTAGCTATTGCCATCTGGCTGATGGCCGAAGTGGTTTCCTCTACCGAACTCGAAAGGCTCTCTACATTTTCAGCAACCTCACCAATAGTTGTACTCATCTCAAAGACAGAAGATGAGCTCTCATCAGCAGAAGCAAAAAGGACCTCCACATTCTCCGCTACCCCGCTGATCGAGGCTCCCATCTCCTCCATGGAGGAAGAGGTATCCTCCACTGAGGCAGATTGAGAGGTTGCTCCCTGGGAAACCCTCTGTGAGCCTTCCGCAACCCTGGTAGCAACTGAATCCAGATTAAGCTCAGCCTCACCTATTTTCTTAATCATCACTCTTAGATTGCTAATCATTTTCTTGAGGCTCATCGCCAGATGACCCACTTCATTCTGCGACATTACCGTCACATCCTTGCTGAGATCGCCCTCAGAAATACCTTCCAGTAAAGCAGCAACCTTCTTCAGAGGCGCGGAGACATCATTACCTACCAAAAAGGCGATCCCTACTGTAATAATTAGGGTGACCAGAAATAAAGCCACAGAACCCCTCACCATCCCGGAGAGCTTAACCTTATAATCCTCCCAGGGGTATACCGCAGCCAGATACCACCCTTTAGTCTCTAAATGGGTTCGAGCTACAATTTTAATGGACTTGGAGTCCATGGCTAAAAAACAATCACTGCTTCCCAGGAAAGCAGCGATAAGAGACTTACCTGATTCTCCCTCGGCTCCAACTTTTTTTCCAATTATAGTGTTAACGACCTGTTGATCCAACTCCTCTTTAAGCTCTCCGGTAACCCTTCTCCCTTCCTCATTCAAAATAAAGGCATATCCCGAACGGCCAACATCAATCTCGTCTAAATAGGCCCTCAGTGAGCTAATTCCCTGCCCCTCCTTTATCAAATCATCGATCCTCTCTGCCCGCTCTCTTAACTGGGTCAACCTCGCTTGAGCTATCTCTTCCGCTAAAACGAGGCGGGCCTGAGAGTAGTCCATAACGCTGGACAGAAGCAAAGCAATAATGGCCAGGGAGGCAAAAGAGGCTAAAAGAGTGGCCCGGATCCCTATCCTGAATCCCTTTTCCTCCCTCCCCTCTATGGAAACGGGGTATTCGACCAGGATCCTCTCTATCTCTGGCCGCAAGGTTAGTTTGAAGAAGAAGTTCACAAATAGGGCCACTAGGATACTTGCACTTAGAGCGCCGAAGACCAGCTTAGCCACCTCACTCATCGGAAAACCCACGAATTGAAACATAACTATTAGCTGGATTGTAACTCCTGTTAACCAGCAGAGAATGGTTAAGGAAGAAATGATCAAGGGAAATTTTAGGGCAGCCTCTAAGGCCTTCGTCGCCATTAAATCCGTCTTTTCTCCCTCTTCATACAGAAGGAGCAGTACTGGTTTAATATACCAGTTAATTACCCCTACCATGATTATAAATATTATTGGCACCACGATGAGCAGGGGTATCACTGCGGGGATAATCGCTTGAGTAACCTTGGGATAAAGAGACAGAACATACAAGAATTCCACCAGAATACCAATTATTGAGCTGATAGTGACGATCAATATCAATTTAGTCCTCAGACTTAACTTCACTTTTTCCTCCTTTTTTATTATGACCCTTCCTGCTCCCTATCAGCTTAGCTTGAAAGGAACCGGGATGAAGGTCAGGAAAAACACTATTAGGGTGGCCCAGCCCACCACGTTTCGTCTCCTATCCAGAGATATTGAGAGATCCCTGGGTGGTGGATGTCTAAAACCTATTATTGATAAGAGCAAAGCCAAGATAAACCATCCAATCCAACCAAATCCAAACCAGCTTAATAGACCAAAAAATAAGAGAAAAAAGAAACTAATTTTCGAGACCTTAACCTGGCGCTCCCCTAAAACAGCATAGGCGATATGACCTCCGTCTAATTGCCCGATAGGCAAAAGGTTAAGAGAAGTAACGAACAGCCCAATCCATCCGGCAAAGCAGATGGGATGGAGCAAGATATCATAATTTTCCGGGATATTCCCGATAGAAATTCTGGTTAGCAATGAAAACAGTAGGGATGAGCCCAGGGTTAATTGCCCGGGAATGTTCTCGATCATCTTAACCTCGGAGAGTTTAATTCCAATAATTACCGCAGGAATAGAAAGGATTAGACCGGCCAAGGGACCGGCGGCACCGATATCCAGCAGGGCTCTGCGGTCATTTACATAAGAGCGCATCTTAATGAAGGCCCCAAATGTCCCCAGTAGATTGGGAGCGGGAATGAAGTAGGGTAGAGTAGCCTCAACCTGATGCCTCCGAGACATAAAATAATGGCCTAATTCATGGGCCAGCAGGATAAGGAGGAGAGTAAAGGAAAACGGTATGCCCTGAGAAAGAAATGATAGGAGGGAGCTGAAAATTAAGTAAATATTGGGAAGCGTAAAAGAAGTGGGGATGTTCTCCAGTAGCTCAGGGGGAAAACCGCCTCTTTGAATTGCCCCGGCAGTCAAGGTTGTGAGAACAGTAACCAGAAATAGGATAACTTGAGGCAGGATAGACCTCTTCTGTTTCCGCCGGAGAGGCAATTGCTCCAGGTATTTATAGTTATTAAAATCTTGTAAAAAACCCTCTTGATCTGACAACCTTTTTAGCCTTTCCTCTTATATTTTCAAGCTCGTTGGTGCCCCCGAGGTGACTCGAACACCCGGCACAGGGATTAGGAATCCCTTGCTCTATCCAACTGAGCTACGGGGGCATTTTGATAATTTCAAGGAGTCGGCAGAATCAACTCCTTCGACAGTCCTGTCCTGAGCCCCGATGGACATCGGGGTCGAAGGAGCGTTGGTCTCAGTTATTCTCCAGCTCCAGATAAGCTGCCAGTAACTTTTTATCGTCTTCCTTGAGGTTTAAAAACTTAACCCCTACTCCCGGAACCAATTCGCTGTCCCGGGTTATCTCTTCTGTCATTATATAAACAACCTTCCCCAGAACCTCAAGCTGCCTTGGGTTTCCAGGAAGAGAAAAGGACAATTTAATTTCGGTCCCCATTTCATAATAACCGAGTGATTCCAGAAAAGTTCCTCCGAGACTTATATCTTTGGAATTGAAGTAGGCCATACCCAGACTTCGGCTATTTTTAACTGCCATTTTTACCTTCAGAGGCTTCCGGGGATATTTCCTTTTTTGGGGAGGCGTTATACTCAATTGATAGTTTTTCCTTGATATAAGAGGGGAAAAAGGCAGCTAAGAAAAAAATGCCCTCTGACATTCCATAATATAGTAAGACAATTTCTTCTCTAAGTCAAGAAAAAGCGCCATCAGAACCCCACTGACCAAAACCACTTCCTAAGATCCTCTTATCTTTCTTAAATTCCCTATACTGGATAGCCGATCCGCAATCCCCTCCCTAGGTGGTAGGGAATTGGTAAAGGGGGCGGGGTCACTTAGTCACTTAAGAAGAAGGAGTAGGCCCGCACTCTTGACAGAATGAAAGGGAGGAGGTAATATCTTGTATTGCAAATATAACGGTATCTCCATTCTTTATGCGAAAAGGGGAGCCGTCAAATCAATAATATGCACTGTTGATTTTTAAAGGGACCAAAAGGAATTGTTAACCGTGAATGAGAGAAAGTGAAGGAGACAGAGCCATGAAAAAAACTAATCCGGAAGAGAGCCCTGCCCGCAAATGGGTTTCCTACCGCCCGGAAATCAAGATCCTGGACTGTACAATTCGCGACGGCGGGCTAATGAATGATCACCTTTTCGATGATGAAATCGTGAAGGCTGTGTACTCGGCATGTGTCGAGGGCGGCATCGACTATATGGAAATCGGATATAAAAATTCAAAACGAATCTTTTCCCCGGCTGAGAACGGTGCTTGGAAGTTTTGTGCAGAAGATGATATCCGACGCATTGTCGGCGAAAACGACACGCCGTTGAAACTCTCGGCTATGGCAGATGCCGAGAAGAGCGATTACCGTGAAGACATCTTACCCAGCGACCAGAGTGTGTTGAATATGATCCGGGTTGCCACCTACATCCATCAGATACCGTTAGCGTTAGACATGATCAAGGATGCCCATGACAAGGGTTATGAAACCACCCTCAACTTGATGGCTGTTTCCGTGGTTCCGGAGCGGGAGCTGGATGAGGCGTTAGAGCTCTTGGCGAATTCGGAAGTGGGCACTATCTACCTCGTGGACAGTTTTGGAGCCCTCTATAGCGAACAAACTCATTTCCTTTTGGAGAAATACATTAGGTACGCGGAACCATGCGGAAAACGGGTCGGGATGCATGCACACAACAATCAACAGTTGGCCTTTGCCAATACCGTTGAGGCGATCATCAAGGGAGCGAACATACTGGACGCAAGTATGGCAGGACTCGGTCGTGGTGCCGGCAATTGCCCAATCGAACTATTGGTTGGCTTCCTTCATAATCCGAAGTTCCATCTTAGGCCCATCCTCCAGTGCATTCAGCAACAGATCGAGCCGCTGCGAAAGAAGCTTATGTGGGGATTTGACGCTCCCTACATGATTACGGGGCTTCTAAACCAACATCCGCGTGCTGCTATAAAATTCAACGCCAGCGAAGACAAAGGCGACATTGTCAAATTCTTCGATTTGATTAGCGAAGAAGAATAGAAATGAGGTTGCGCAATACCTCATCTAACAACTCAATCCACCCAGTTGTTTTAAAAGCAATGTTGTCCCCTATTCCCTTTATTTGGGATAATGTAATCTCTTCAATATCGTTTATTTTTTCCTCTGAAGAAAGGAGGCATCTTTATGATGAAAAAAGCAATGGCGTATTGGAGTGTGGTTTGCCCTGGATGTAATATTGGAAGGAAATTTCCAAACTCATTCATTGGCAAACGGGTAGTTGAACATTGGGAAAGGGGCTGTCCTGTGTACGAAGCATATATGGAGGTGTTTGGGAAAGAAAAAATTAAGGAGAGTGATGTCAAAAAAGATGAAGAAAAGTGATGTATAGGGAGTCTTCATCGAAATGACACTCTCAAGCCTTTTTCTTCTCTGCCTCATCTTAAGCTCAAAATAGGTAGGGGGTCAAATCTTTGAACCCCAATTCCGATCCAGATCTTCTAACAATTAACAAGTGAGGGGAAAATGACTACTAAAAGGATTCTATTAGTAGATGATACTAATCTGTTTTTGCAGATGGAAAAGGGCTTTTTAGAAAGGTCTGGGTGCCAAGTGTTTACTGCCAAATCTGGCACCGAGGGTTTAAAGAAAATTTACTCAGAAGTTCCTGACTTAGTTCTCCTGGATCTTGAAATGCCGGATATGAACGGAGACAAAGTTTGCGAATTAGTAAAAAAAGACGAGAGGTTCAAAAAGATCCCGATAGTGATGTTGTCAAGTAGGAGTGATAAAGAAGCTATCGAGAAGTGTCAGAAGGCAGGTTGTGACAATTATTTAACCAAACCAATAAATCAAAAGGAGCTGCTGGACGAGACTGCAAGAATTCTAAAGATCCCTCAAAGAAAGGATCTCAGAATCTCAGTGCAAATGAAGGTTGAAGGTGTATCGGGAGCGGACGCTTTTTACGGAGCGTCCGAAAATATTAGTAGAGGGGGAATGCTGATCAAATCAGAAACACCTCTGGAAAAGGGATCGGTGATTAATATTAAGTTTCATTTTCCCGGCCAACAATATCATATAGAAGCAGAGGGGAAGGTCGTCAGAATTGACGAAGAGAGTTTTGAACCCGAATACGGATTAGGAATAGCCTTTCAAGACCTGAATTTAATTGCTAAGGAAATGATTGGAGATTTTGTTACGAAAAAAAAAGGATAGATAAACCAACTTGAATTTAAAAGTGAGTAAAAATTAAACTTAAAGTTTATTTTTCCCCCTATTCACCAATTCTCTACTTCCGATTTACAATTCCCGATTTAAAACTTGGAGTCAGGCCTCCAATTTAAACTTAGTGCTTCCCTTGCAATTAATCAACATCCCCCTCGTCAAAAAACGGGCGCTGTCCCTATTTTCCTATTTTCCCCCTTTCCCTACTTGAGCTTTGGCATTTGGATTTAATTGCATTAAGATCTTGACATACAGTCTACTTTATAGTAGACTACTTTATAGTAGACTAATATTTAAAATGGGGAGCATTGATGAAATTCATTGATCGGGAAAGAGAACTAAGTGCCTTAGAGAAATTTTGGAAGGGCAAAGAAGCTCAGCTGATCGTTATCTATGGGAAAAGGCGAATAGGCAAAACTGAGCTGATTAAACGATTCATCAAAGGAAAACCGCATATATATTCCCTTGCCCAGAGAATAAATGAATATGAGAATATAAAGTTGTTGAGTGAGGCAGTAGGGAACTTTTTTGATGAGGAAATCTTGATGAGGAAAGGTTTTGAAAACTGGAGGTGGTTTTTTGAGTATTTAAAAAAACATGCGGGAAAGAGATTAATCCTGGTCATAGATGAATTTCCTTATCTTGCGGAGGCGAATAAAGGAGCTTCGTCTATTTTCCAGGCAGGGTGGGATGAATATTTAAGAGATATTCCTATCTTTTTAATCCTCTGTGGTTCAAGTATTACTATGATGGAAGAGAAGGTTCTTTCCTATAAAGCACCGCTTTACGGGAGAAGAACGGGTCAGATTTTTCTAAAGCCTTTCTCTTTCTCGATAGCCAGGAAATTTTACCCTCGCCTTCCTTTTGAAAGTTGTTTGGAATTTTATTCCATCGCCGGCGGCAACCCCAGTTATTTAAAAAGATTTAACCCGAAACTTTCCCTCGATGCGAATATTAAAGAGAATATTCTCCAACCGGAAGCATTCCTGCACAACGAGGTTGAGTTTATTTTACGAGAAGAACTAAGAGAGCCGCGTAATTATTTTGCAATTCTAAAGTCCATTGCTTTGAGTAAAAATAAGGTTGGTGAAATAGTAAATGAAACTGGCTTAGAAAAGGGTATTTTACACAAGTATCTATTTATTTTGGAGGATCTCCACGCAATTCAAAAGGAGATCCCGGTTACCGAAAGAAATCCGTTAAAGTCGAGAAAAGGCATTTATAAATTGCAGGACCAGTTCTTCAGATTCTGGTTCGGGTATATTCTACCCAATAAGGGGAATATTGAGGAGGGTAAGATTGATCATGTTTTGCGGAAGATAAAAAGAGATTTCAATTTACTGGTCGCTGAAAACTACGAACAGGTTGCAAGAGAATTGGTAAAAAGCTATGAAAGAGAATTCTTTCCAATTGGTAAGATTGGCAGATGGTGGGACAGGAATGAAGAGATAGATATTGTGGCATTTAATGAGGAGGACAATAAAGTCCTTTTTGGAGAAGTTAAATGGAGCAATAAGCCCGTGGGAGTGAATATTTATGAGGATTTGAAGAGAAAGGCCCAGAGGGTAGAATTAGGTAAGGGGAAAAAGAGTGAATACTTTTGCCTTTTTTCAAAAGGAGGTTTTACAAAAGATATGCGACAACTCGCTAAAAAAGAAAAGGTGATTCTTTTCCGTAAAGATAAATTAATCAGAATATGAAAATATTCTCGGAAAATAGGGACAGCGCCCATTAAAAGGGGATATTAATGTTAAATTGTTAATTACATCCCCCACTTCCTCATGAAAGGAAACGGGGTAAGGGCTACACTTTACAAAAGGATTCGTCCTACTTCGTTGTAAACAACTACGAAGGATAAAAGTGAAGAACAAGAAGAAGTGATATTTGATAGTTCGTTTAAATATAGGATAAATATTGCAGAGACAATATTGACCACAAAGGTTATATATGTTAGTCTATGTGTAGAGGAGGTGTATAGATATGAGAACCAATATAGTTTTAGATGATGATTTAGTGAAGACTGCTTTCAAGTATTCAAAAGCCAGGACCAAAAAAGATCTCATTGACGAAGCGCTCAAGACATTTGTTGAGGAACACCGCAGACTGGATCTGAGGAAGTTGAGGGGCAAATTACAGTTAAAAGATGGCTACAATTACAAAACTATGAGAAGGGGCAAATAGCAATATGGTTCTGGTTGATACCTCAGTGATGATTGCATTTTTAAAGGGTATTGAAAATGCAGCAGTAGATAAGTTTTCTGCTCTTCTGGATTCAGGCATTCCCTTCGGTATCAATTCTGTCATCTATTTGGAAATTCTTCAAGGAGTTAGAAATGTAAGGGAATTTAATACCGTAAAAAAGTATCTGGGGAACCAGCGGTTTTATGAGCTCAAGGATATCCGGAAATCTTATGAACTTGCGGCAATGATTTATTATAAATGCAGAAAAAAGGGGATTACTGTAAGCAGCACCATTGATTGCCTTATTGCCCAGACTGCCATTGAAAATAACCTTATCCTGCTACATGATGATAAGGATTATGAGAAAATAGCAAAGGTGGTAAAGTTAAAATTCTTTTGAAGGTGACGGGGACGGTGTTCCATTAGTTCCATAACTAAAGAAGACAGAGGCTTAGCCCCGCACTCTTGGAAGAATAAAATGACATATGAAGATGCGATCCCAAATTCCCCCCAATTAACGAAACTAATTGCTGTTAAAATAGGAAAGGAAAAATATGCGTAAACAATAAAAAGCGCATAAGGAGGAAAACCCATGGAAGAACAAGACCAGTTTAAGCATGTTCCCCGCATTGAGTATCTTACTGTAAAAAATTATCGTGCTCTTCACGACCTCCAATTAAAAAACATTACACCGTTAATGGTATTTTTAGGGCCTAACGGTAGTGGAAAGTCTACTATCTTCGATGTTTTTGCTTTCCTCTCCGAGTGCTTTTCTGCAGGTTTGCGAAAGGCCTGGGATAAGCGAGGGAGATTTAAGGAACTACGAAGCCGTGAGGCCGATGGAACAATTGAATTTGAGTTAAAATATCGCGAAAAGCCAGGAAATCCGATAATAACTTATCACTTGTCAATTGACGAAGGAAATAAGGGGCCTTACGTCGCCGAGGAATGGTTGCAGTGGCGGCGAAAGACCAGGGGCAAGCCATTCCGATTTCTTGATTTTAAAGAGGGGGCAGAATAGGTAGGGGGTCAAATCTTTGATATTGACAAAGGAGTAAAAAGGGGAAAGTGGTCAGAGTCACTTGTATTGATGAGAAAAAGTCAAAATGTCAATAACATTCCCTACTTCCTTCTAAAAAAGTC
>JAUWWP010000208.1 GCA_030616835.1 Deltaproteobacteria bacterium
AGATCACAATGTAGGATTGACTGAAAATTATGGCCTGATGACAATCAACCTAAACGATCTTGCGGCCCCAGCACCTATCGTAGTTGATGAGGTCCTGGTTGCAGAGGTCGGAGGCCCACGATATCAAAACATGGTTTGCTTGCCTTTGGATGAAGGTGGCGATCTGTTTGATGCTACTCAATACGGCGGAGTTAAACTCGAACTCAATCAGAACGCAGTTACGAGAGCAGCCTCAGTAGTTCTTGAGGAGTTCATAGAAGGACGAGGACTTCCCGACACATAAGAAGTATAAGATCAATCGGTACGCGGTATCAAAGTATGCGATTGATTATTCCCACATAGGGGTTGGTTGGTCGGTGGGATAATGACAGAATTAATAAAATTAATCAAAGGACTTAAGAAATGGGCTTTTTGGTCAATCGAAAAACCAGCAAATCTTGATTACAATTTTAATGGAACGATCACTTTAGCTGCTGGTAAAGATATCAATGTTACAAAAGAACTCGGTGGTCAAATCCCCAAAACCATAGAGATATATTGTGCTCAGAATTTTACATTAAAATATGGCTTTAAAAAAGTTGCTAATAAAACTTGGCCGCGAACATTAATCGCAGGTTCTTGGCATAAGTGGAATAATCGAGCTTATAAAGCGTTGAGGATAGAGCCTGTGGCAAATGCAATTACACAGATCATAATAAGCGCAACAGATCCGAAGGGATGAATATGGAGGACGGTTACAGCTCTGAACAATGGGATATCATCAAAACGCCTTCAGGCGAAGTATATGTTCGTTCACTGCATAGTTTGAAGGCGATATCGGATGCACTCGCAAATGGCAGTTCGAAATTGGGTTTGCTCCCGGATATTCCATCGATGCGCCATGAAAGGGGAATCCATTGGTTCAAGGTAGTCGGGACCGGATTATCGGACGCCTCGTCTGCGGCCAATGCCGACACCGGGGCCTATAATAATATCACCACATACGGAACCACAGAGCAGGACGATGTTTTCATATATTTGTACGGAACTTTTGATTTTGATGGTCATGTAAATGGATTACAATTAACCGGAAATGCTTATGGTGTTTTTGGCATGGGACCAGGAAGGACGGTCATTACCAATACCAATGTTGCCAGGGTTTATTGCATGACTAATGGGGCAGGTATCGGTATCGAGATAGCAGGTTTTGATTATCAAGGTCCCGCTGCATTGACCGCCTATATTTATACTGCCGAGGATAATACCTGGGTCCATCATTGTTTTTTTTACGGCGGTGTGACCTGTGGTATCTTAATTGGAACCGGAGGCTTTGATCCTCTTATTGAACATAATCTCTTCTATCTAATTGGTGAAACAGGAATCAGAGCCGCAACCAATGTTTCGCAAGGAACTATCCGGGATAATTTCATATATTCCGCAGGGCTTGAGGGGATTCTTTTAGGTTCTAATACCGTTGACCATATGTGGGTTCATCACAATTTTATTTTTGGGGGAACGATAACGGAATATGGTATAGAAATTACTCTCGGTGACACTAATACTATCACTGATAATTATATCGGTGGCTGCACCCTCGGATTAATTCTCGATACCGGCACCGATAATGTTCGGGAAGGGAATAAAGGAACCTGGATTTGGCCTTCACCTGTGGTTCTTGATGGAAACGAACAAGATTGGTTTGCATCTGCCGTCGCTCCAAGTGAGCCTCTTAATGAAACCGGTGTTATGCGAATTTATATCGATTATACCGGAATAGGTGCTGGTGATACGATTGTCCATCGGTTTTATCGAGCGAATAGCGGAGGGCCTTTGGTATTGGCAAGAACCATCACTCAAGCTGGGGTTCCGGTAGACCTTGCTCCCGTATATGAGGAGCGATATTCAAAATACTGTTTCATGCATGTTACGGTTCAACGTACTGCCGGTGTATTGGCGAATATTGATGGGACTACAGAAGTGGCGGTGAGTTGATGGGAGATAAATATAAAAATATGGATGAAAAACTACTCGGGCATTATATTACCCAGGCCTGCAACCATAAAGAAGAGACATTACTGAAAAAACAACAAAAATATACCAAGGACATTAACCATAATAATACCTGCCTGGATGGTGGGGTCCTGCATTTAGATGAGGGCAGAGGAGATATAGATTGGGCCGGGATCAAGAATTGGACTTATTACGATATCGACCCTAATCAGGATCGTCCTTTTCGAAAAGATAAGAATCATCCAAATGGTCGATTTGAAACCGAGCAGGAATTCGAGGATTGGAAACAATCTAATATTTCGGCGATCCAAGATGCAATCGCTCTCTTCGCAGATTGGAAAGATAATGTTGATGAGATTGTCCAAGTTGTTAATCATATTAAATCAGGGAAGATAATTGTATGTAGGTCCGAAGAGGAAAGTAATCAGAAAAAACAAACCGGAGATAAAAAATTGAAAGTGAAAATCGGCCGACATTGGGTCAAGGCCGTTATCAAAAAGGGGATATAAATGTTGGGAAGACGACGAAACGAAGAGGACGATCACATACCGACCTTTGATGAGTCGGCAAGATCAATTCAGGACCGAGATAAGGATTACTCTCGGAAGGTAAAAGAACATCGAAAAAAAATGAATCTTCAAACCTCAAAGGCATATGGCGGCCTTGCATTGGAGCAGGAGAATAACGATCTATTAGAAAAAACTCTCAAAGAGATACGAAGAGGATATTTAAAACATCTCGATGAGATGTCAAACGATATGAGGTCCTTAATTGTGATCCTGCTCAAACATCCGGAGATTATGGACGGCGAAGATTTAAAAATCATCGATAAAATAAAAGAAAAATTGAATGATCTAATTGAGGAAGGTTGATCATGAGAGTTAATTTCAATTTCACGGATAGCCCTCGAGGGAGTTTAGCAATCCGCCAATTGATAGGCGTTGCTTATAGCGTCAATGATAGCGAAGGCAATTTAATTTTACAAGGCGAAGGTGGTATCCATGAATTATCTCCTGGGCAATATTGTATCGATGCTACGAAATACATCGACGATATGATGATCTATTTTGCACAACAATCTTTTGAGGTCCCGACAGAGATTCCAGAGGATACTTTTCAAATAATACCTCCTCCTCCTTATGATCTGGGGATCACAGTTTACATGGTGATCATTCCAATTATTGAAAAAGAGGAAGTGCCTTGCCCTGAGATGTGGGATTATGAAGACGATGCCGACGATGGCGGCGGCGGTGGGTTGTGGTTGTTGATCCTGATCGGACTGTTAATCTTGGGGGGTGTATGACATGGCGGCCGATGAACTGTACGTCCCAAATTCGGAACTCGTAAAATCACCGCTTGAAATTCTGCCCGGGCTTGTCGTCGAGCCTCGTTGGATAAACGATAACTGGTGGCTTATCCCCGTCAGCGAAAAGGATCAACTCCCCGATGTCGAGGCAATGCTTATTCACGAATTGGGTCGGCGTATCGGAGACGAACCGACCGAAGTATCATACGATGAGATCTGTTGCCTGATAAATGCATTGGCGCATCGTCGGGAAGCCCAGACCGACGCCCTAAGGAATATCATGGGGTTGCTCGCAACGGATAAGCCAACACCCTTGACCGAGGTCCCGCCTTATGCATTAGTCGAGGGCGATGATCAACTGCTTAACGAATTACCGACGAGTGAACTGACCGGGGTCGATACTTTTGACTTCATCCAATACGGTTATTACGCTCAAAAATTACCCGTCAGGCATGAAGGATTCCCGACCGATTGGGCCTATATCGATCATCCCTATTATCAAATATTTAAACATGGAGATCATGTCAGGATTTGGCTTGAAGATAAACTAACAGGCGATGTTGCGAGTGTCGTGGTCGATACGGTCCTGCAACATTGGTCTTTTGAATTCCCTGAGGATATTTGGCATTGTTATACGTTTGACAGATACAGCTTTAAAAAGAATCCCGGGGAAACATTCTTTAATATTTTTGCTCGCCGTGGACCTTATGAAATTGACGGCGGAGAGGGCGGCACATGGCAAGATACTGAACCAGGCGGACCTCTATATTTCTACAAGAACAAACTCTTGACCGAACCATGCACGATAGAGAGGGAGTATAGGGGACCTGAACCTTACGGCGATTGGCAGCCCGATAAATTAAGCATTTGGATTGATGCCTTTGACATTGTCCCAGGGGCCTTCGAAGATCGAGTACATGTTACGGAACAGTATAAGATCGTCGTGGAATTTGTAGACAAATCAATATACGAGGTCCTGTTGGCTTTAAGCTATTTCAACCATGATTTCGGCGATATCGTCATGGAAACCAGGTCATTCATCGAACATTACCCGGATATGTCCCGGCTTGCCGAGGTTGCCGCCGCCGAGATCATATTACTCGACGACATGAGGTTGAATGGTTTGATAAACAGTCCGCAGTGGGTGGATGGAAAACAACAACTCGAACAGATGGCGAGTATTAAAATAACATGGTGATGATGATATGAGTGAAGCAAAAGACGCTAAACCCGTTTATGATGAGGACGGTGAAGACACCGATATGATTGTCCAGGAGAAGGACTACGATTCTGAATCAACGGGGGCAAAGGATGATTATCAACATGTCCCCGGCACTAACAAATCAATAGGACCCAACGGCAGGGTCATGACCGAACAACCATCACAATCACCGAGGCCTCCGTTCTTTCCGCCGGGTGACGGCGGAGTTGCGGTTCACTTCCCGGACATCAACATTGATGTCGGGGATATTCACGCACCCGATCTGAACATATCCGAACCGTTATTTAATATCGACATCCCGCAACCTCTCGTCGATATTAAAGTCAACGAGCCGCTTATGCAGATCGATATCCCTCAACCACTCGTGGACATTGACATGTCACAACCATTGGTGAACATTGAAATCCCTCAACCACTCGTGGACATTGACATAACCTCACCACTTATCGAAGCCCCAGTGGACATTGATATCCCAGACATCGTCATGCCCGAAAAGGTCATAGAAATCATCGGCCCCCTGGTCGAGATTCCTGAGATACCACCGTTCCCGGAATGGCCGGAAATCCCCGAATGGCCCGAGATACCGGAGAACCTCGTCAGCATCGTCGGACCTATGGTCGAGATCCCCGAGGACCTGGTCAACATCATCGGCCCCATGGTCGAGATTCCGGAGTTTCCCGAGGAAGGGCTTATCCAGATCGGTGACATCAGCATGCCCGAGGTCGTCGGAATCAATGTCGATATCCCGCTTGACGAAATTCCCGAACCTGTCCAATACGGCATTGCAGGCGGTGCTATCCTCATCGGGTTAGGCATTCTGCTGTTGGGTATCGGGCGAACCGCAAGTGCCGTTAAGGGAATTACGGGGAAATGATGATGAGTGTCGAGACCGAGATATTAAAAACGATTAGGGAGTTAAATCGAGCTTTCCATCACAATGCTGAGGCTGTATTTG
>JAUWWP010000172.1 GCA_030616835.1 Deltaproteobacteria bacterium
AAAGGGCTTTTGTGGCTGCCTCGGTAGGTCCCACCGGAGAATTCTTAAGCCCACTGGGCCCGGTCGAGGAGGCAGAGATGGGCGATGTCTTTAAGGAGCAGGTTATCGCTTTGGCTGATGGCGGGGCTGATCTGATCCTGGTGGAGACCATGTCTGATATAAGAGAAGCCACCCTGGCAATTAGGGCGGCAAAAGAGAATACCGAGATCCCAGCATTTTGCACCTTCACTTATACTCGGACTAAAGCAGGTTTCCGGACAATAATGGGAGTTGACCCGGATAAGGCGGTTAAGGCCAGCCTCGAGGCTGGCGCCGATGTGATCGGGGCAAATTGTGGAGAAGGGATGGAACAGATGATCGCTCTGGTCAGGGAGATTCGCCGCTCATTTGATAATCATATCCTGATTCACGCCAATGCCGGGCTGCCCCGGCTTGTTGAGGGGAAAACCGTATACGACGAGACCCCGGAGAGGATGGCTGAGCTGCTTCCCGAGATATTAGATGCCGGGGTGAATATTATCGGAGGCTGTTGTGGAACAACCCCGGAGTATATTGCCGCTATGGCCAGGGTGATCGGAGAATGGAAGGACAACAGATAAAAATCCCCCTTAACCCCCCCCGATGGGCATCGGGGGGGGGAGGGGGGATTGAAATTGCTCGAATTAAGGAGATTGTTGAAGATGCCTGCTCAACAGGAAGAGGTCGGTGTTATTGGTGCCGGGGGGTGGGGGACTGCTCTCGCTAATCTACTGGCCGAAACAGGATATCCAGTGGGGCTCTGGGTCTATGAGAGGGATCTGTGCCAGGGAATTAGAAGTAAGAGGGAGAACCGCCTTTACCTTCCCGGGGTCAAGCTCTCGGAAAGGATCACTCCTACTAGCTCTTTGCGGGAGGCGGTAAAAGGCAAGCAGATTCTGGTCACGGCAAGTCCTTCTCATCTGGTGCGCCGGGTGGTAAAGAAGGCGGTTCCCTACCTTTCTCCCGGGGCCCTTATTGTCAGTGCTTCTAAGGGTATCGAGAATAGGAGCCTTTTAACTATGTCCCAGGTTCTCCAGGAGATTCTCCCTTCGCAATTCCGTTCCCGGATTGCTACCATCTCTGGTCCCAGCTTTGCGCGAGAGGTTGCCCAGCGGATTCCTACCGCAGTTGTAGTTGCGGCAAGGGATCAAGTGGTTGCCCAAAGGCTCCAGGAGCTCTTCAACACCCCCTATTTTCGGATCTATACCAGCCCAGATCTTATCGGGGTCGAGTTGGGGGGGGCGCTGAAGAATGTTATTGCCTTGGCTGCCGGAGTGTGTGATGGATTGGGCCTTGGTTTCAATACCCGGGCAGCTCTGTTTACTCGGGGGCTGGCAGAGATAACCCGGCTGGGAGTCAAGATGGGGGCTAATCCCTTGACCTTCTCCGGGTTGGCCGGGGCGGGTGATCTGCTGCTTACCTGCACCGGGGATCTGAGCAGGAACAGAACGGTGGGGATAAGGCTGGGTAAAGGAATGAAAATAAAGGAGATCCTTTTGGGGATGAGAATGGTAGCAGAGGGGGTTAAAACTACTAAATCTGCTTGTAAACTCTCCCGGAAGTATCAGGTGGAAATGCCAATCACCGAGCAGGTATATCTTATTCTTTATAAGAATAAACCGCCAGAGGTGGCGGTAAAAGAGCTGATGAGTCGAGGTCTCAAGACGGAATTGGAGGAAGTTGAGATAAGGAAAGGGGGTTAGAGATGCCAGAAGTTCTTCAGCAGGAATTCTTTGGATTTACTTTATTTCAGATAATTGTTGCCCTGGTGATAATTATCGTCAGTATTTCCATCATCCAGAAGATCGTTAAGGCCTTAAGTAGTGAAAAGCAGGTCTCCTTTGGGATTAAGGTTAAATGCCTGAACTGCGGATGGGTGGGAAGCGTGGGGAAATATGATCGCCGCTGCCGAAAATGTATTTCCGATAGCCTGGAGGAAATTAGGTAGGATCCGAAGCAATTTATTTACCCCCCCGGAGGGGTGATTATGCCGGCAGAGAGGATTAGTTTGAAGGCATCTTCAACCGAGATATCAAGGGGGATGGTCTCTTCTTCAGGAATCAGGAAGTAATACCCGGTAGTGGGATTCGGGGAAGTGGGAAGAAAGATACCGAGTGTTTTTTGCTTGGTCTTCTTCTGAAGCTCACCGTTTGCCTCTCTGGTAACAAAGGCAAAAGCAAAAAGCCCTTTCCTTGGCCATTCAACTAAGACTACCCGCCGAAAATGCTTAGCCTCCCTGGTAAAAATACTCTCAAGTAATTGCTTTGTTGCCTGATAAATAGTGCTTACCAGAGGAATCCGGGCAATAATATTATCCCCAAAACGGATCAGTCTTCTTCCGATATAATTTCTGGTTAAAATACCGCAGATAAGGATAATTATAAAAGTAAAGATAACGGCTAAGCCGGGGATATGTGTGCCGAAGATATTATCCGGATGGAATCTTTCCGGTAAGAAATTGAAAAAATTTCCTGCCAGCCCGAAAAGAGCTTTCACTACCACAATTGTAGCCGCTATTGGCACCAGGACTAAAAGGCCGGTAGCAAAATATTTCTTGATTAGGTCTTTTAATTTCTTGATAATTGTTAGCTCCTTTCCCTTCTTTTAATTAATGGTTAATATCATATACTTTAGAGGATTTGTCAATAAATATAACTTTTAACAGTGTAGTTATTTAAGTAGATAATTCAAGCTAATATTTATTTATCCAGACTCCCTTTCGTTATTCGTTATCGGTTACGCTGCTCGCCCCGTAAAAAATTCTCTATATTCATCGAAGGCAATCACATTTAGCAACTTATTTCTACGGGGCTCGTTTCGTCTTTTCCTTCGACAAGCTCAGGACAGGCGTAACCAGGTTGCGTTTATCCTTACACTCTTGGCTTTTTTGATCTCATTCATAACCGTTATACGAATCCCGATACCAGCTGCGCAACCACAACCGATTATCCTCCCAACCGACATCTTGCAATAGGTTGTCCGCCTGAGCCGGATTATCCGACATAATAACGGGCTGGACCGCCCTACTTATTGAATCTTCAGGGTTCGCATCCGGTTGATTGCCGCCGCTACTTCAAAGAGCCTGGGCACAGCCAGGTCGGCGGGCCTGAAAGTGGAGATGAGATCGAATCCCTCCTTTTCAAGGTCATCCATCAGCTTGATTAGGCCCTCAGTTAGGTTTTTCTCCCTTGCGGCATATTTTGAGGAGTAATAATGGATAAGCTCCCCTATTGCCCGGGTCTGAGCAGGGTCTGCGAGCTGCTCAATCGCCGAGAGATCGATTGAGGTTTTTCCGAAAAGGATCTGCTTCAGCCCCCGGGCAGCGATTTTTACCTCTCTCTTCCCCCGACTGGGATTAAAGCTTGCCGGAGAAGGCGAGCGGGGGGTAAGCGTGCCAAAATGTGTGTCCTTATCCTTAGTTCTGGTAGTTTGGTACCTTCCCGCTATCTCCCGAGCCTCCCGGGTTACATCCCGGGGGATGAATTCATCCATCATTATTATAGTATCGGCCACCTCGAAGTACTCCCCGGAGCCTCCGGCCACCAGTATAGTTGAGACTCCGTAGTTGGTAAAAAGCGATCTCACTTTATCAACAAAAGGGGTAATTGGCTCCTTCTCCTTAACCACCAGTTCCTGCATGCGAGCATCCCTGATCATAAAATTAGTGGCCGAGGTATCCTCATCCACCAGGAGCAGCCTGGATTCGGCCTCCAGGGCCTCGATGATATTGGCAGCCTGAGAGGTGGAGCCACTGGCATTATCAGTTGAAAACCGGACGGTATCCTTCTTAAAGGGGAGATTGTTGATAAAAGGACTGATATTCACCTTCTCCACCCTCCTTCCATCCTCGGCCCGGATCTTGACCGCACTGGGATCGGCGGCAATATATTCCCGGCCGTCCCCGGGAATATGGGGATATACCCCCATCCCGATGGCATTGAGCAGGGTGGATTTGCCGTGAAATCCCCCTCCCACAATAAGGGTGACCCCTTGGGGGATACCCATCCCGATGGTTCTTCCCCGATTGGGTAGGCAGAACTCAACCTTTAGCTTTTCCGGGGAGGTAAAGGAAACTACCTTTTTTACCTCTCCGCCTTCTATTAGGGCTCGATCATCCACTCCACTATGCCGGGGCAGGATGGAGTCGTTGGCAATAAAAGTGGCCAGGCCTTTCTCCTTTAGTTGCCGCGAGATATCTGCGTAGTCCTCCACTACCTGGATGTGGGCAAGAAGCACCTTTTGTTGAAGACTAATAAAAAAAAGGGAACCTTTTACGATCCGGGGGAGCTCATTGAAAAACATCTCACCGGCCTCCCTTCCCAGGATAGTTCTCCCCCGGGCAGGAAGCCCCATAAAAAATCTGGCTTCAACTCTCTGGGAGGTGACCGAGATCGAGGTTCTTTCCAGTACCTCCTGCCTCCCGGAATCGATGGCGATCAGTCCGCTTTTACCGATGCCCCGGTTAAGTCGGGCAATCTGTTTGATGGCTCGGGAAAAGGACCGGGCAAGGAAGTCCTGAAGGGCGATCCGGCGGGGCTTATTCGCAAACAGCTTCTCCGGGAAGCCGGCGCGGCTCTGATCTATCTGGAGCCTTACTTTGGAGGGGGAAGCAAAGGGGTCACCCTGGACGTGGTCAATAATCAGGGTATACTCAGGGAACCGGTAGGTGCCTCTTATATCCTGATAGGCCTTATAGCCCCTTCCGTCTATTCGCTGAAGAGTAGTTTTAAGATCCTTATCCGAAGCCATCTTTTTTAATATCACATTAAAGCATTACTGGTACATTTTTGCAAACTGCAATTGACAGTTTTATCTTTTCTGATTAGGATAGAAATCAATTGAGGAAGTAGGCAGTCTCCCCCCAAGCCAGGTGTTAATTGTAAAACTTTTAGCTCTGCCCTATAATGACGGAATAGGAGGTTCGAGGATAAAATGAAATCATCAGTAGAAAAGACCTTAAGTGCACTATTTAAACTTGAGGACCTTCGCCAGATCTGGCGGGATACGGTTCCCCAGCACCGCCTAACTCCCGAGCAGAAGACTGAAGCTCAAAGATTAGCCTCAGGAGTAAAAGACGATATGGATTTTATTCTCGGGGAGCTGAACAAATGAAGATTATCGAGGGAATCGAGGTAAGGGAGCGGGAAGAGCTTTATTTAAATATCCAGCCCATTCAGGCCGGAGGAAGATTAACCCCGGAGGCCAGGAAGGCCCTGATTGCCTATGGGGATGGTTATTCTGTCTGCGATTACTGTCTTGCTCCTTTCCGTCTCGACCATATAAAGAGGCCCCCGATTAATGATTTCTACCAGGAATTGGCGCAATTCCTGAATATGGATACCGCCCGGGTAATGCCCGGAGCCCGAAGGGGCTTTCAAGCGGTAGCCCAGGCGGTTTTAAAAGAAGGCGATGTGGCCCTGGTCAGCTCACTGGCCCATTACAGCTTATGCCTGGCAATAGAAGGGGCCGGAGCAATATGGAAGGAGATCCCGGTTAATGAGAATAATGTGATTACCGCTGACGCCGCCAGGGACAAGATTGAATTAGTGAACAAGGAAATCGGGCAGTTGCCTAAGCTGATTGCTATCTCCCACTTTGACTATTTATTAGGAAATGAACACGATGTTCGGGGTATCGCTGAGGTAGCTCACCAGTACGGGATACCTTTTCTCTATAACGGGACCTATGCAGTAGGGATAATGCCGGTTGACGGGAAGCAGATTGGGGCTGATTTTGTAGTAGGTTCAGGGCACAAGAGTATGGCTGCCCCGGCTCCTACCGGGGTCCTGGCGACCACTGAGCAGTATGCCGGGGTGGTATTTCGAACAACCGAGAGTGAAGGGGATGTTACCCAAAGGAAGTTCGGGATCAAGGAGACAGAGCTGCTTGGCTGCACGGTGATGGGAGCTCCGCTCATTGCCATGATGGCCTCTTTTCCCCGGGTTAAGGAGAGGGTTAAACACTGGGATGATGAGGTGGAGAAGAGCAATTACTTTATCCAGCAGTTCTTAAGGATCGAGGGGAACCGGGTGGCAAGTGAGCTGCCGCGTAAGCACACCCTTACTAAAGTAGATACCTCCCTTTCCTTCGGGAAGATAGCCCGAACCCAGCGGCGCCGGGGCTATTTTTTATATGATGCCCTGCGCAAAAAGGGGATCTCCGGGCCATTCCCCGGGGCTACTAATGAATGGAAACTCAATACCTACGGCTTAAGCTGGGATCAGATAAAATACTTAAGTGAGGCCTTTCTGGAGATTGC
>JAUWWP010000177.1 GCA_030616835.1 Deltaproteobacteria bacterium
CTCTTCCTCCGTAATCTGCAGAATGATGTCAAGGATCTTACTAGCTCCTTCCTCCACCGGGGGGGCTTCCTCCACCGGAAGGATCTCTTCCTCCACCGGAAGGATCTCTTCCTCCACTGGAAGGATTACCTCTTCCTCCACCGGAAGGATCTCTTCCTCCACCGGAAGGGCTTCCTCTTCCTCCACCGGAAGGGCTTCCTCTTCCTCCACCGGAAAGGCTACCTCTTCCTCCACCGGAAGGGCTACTTCTTCCTCAAGCGGAGCTTCCTCTAAAAGGGCTTCCTCTTCCTCCGGGGGAGCCTCTCCCGGAAGCACCTCTTCTTCCGGGGGGATCTCCTCTAATGCCACCTCCTCTTCGGCAGGGGGAAGTTCCTCCGCCACTTCAGGAGAAATGAGCTTTGAGACATCGATCAGGAGCTTATTGTCGCTGGTGGTAACTTCGTAATCAACGATCCGATCAAGCCCGATCTCGATCCGGCTGAGCGCCTCCGCCTCCTCCCCGGTCTGGGAGGTGTTGATCACATTTATTATCCCGTTATTTACCTCGTAGGAAGGAGTAACCTCGCCCAGATCGGTGCTGCTCAGCTCAACCACTATTCTCAAGGGGTCAGTCAACTTAAAGACGGTATAGGTAGGGGGAAAGCCTCCTTCGAGGGTAAGCCGGGTTGCCTCCTCGCTCTCGGAGATCTCCAGCCCTTTAAGCACATTGATTAGCTGCTCAGTGGGTTTTACCTGAGGTCCGGCGCAGGCCGCAAGGAAAAACACAAGTGCAGGTAGGAAAAGAAAGATTAGGCTCTTCCCTGCTCCTGCCAACCTGAATTCATACTGTCGAGTAGGCATTTTCAACAACCTCCTTTCGATTGCTTAACGCCGCTAAATCCCCCCTCCCCCCCTTTGAAAAAGGGGGGTTAGGGGGGGATTTTCATTATCTTCTTCCTCCTAATTCTTCAAGTTTGAGGTCAATCTTGTTAGTCTTAATAACTCTACCCTCCAAATCCCTGATCTTCTCTAAAACCACAATTTTATCTTTGTATATTCCGATCAGTTCACCCTCGTTCCTCCCGATCCTTATCCCCTTCCTGACCACATAACTCTCGCCCGAGGGAGCCACCACTATTGCCCGGGCATCCTGGATACCCCAGATCAAACCTACCAGTTTAAAATCATTGACATTGCTTTGCTCCAGGGGGTTCTCAAGCCCCCCAATCCCCCCAGGTCCCCCGACAAGTAAAAAGGGCTCAAAGGGATCTACTTTACCATAGGGGTCATAGCGATACTCAATCTCGATCTCGCCTATTGGGGTCTCCTCGGCCCCGGGGGTAATTTGGGGGCTGGTTACCGTTCGGGAAGGAGTGAGTCCTGCTGGTTTCCTCGTTTCTGGTTGGGGAGGTGGAGTCTCCTCCTTACAGGCCAGACCACTAATAACTAAGGCAAGCAAGATACAAGAGACTGCCCGCAAATTGGGAGAAAATTTATCTCTTCTTTTTTTTAACCTTAGCACCTGTCCCCTCCTCGATGAATCTAAAGGTCGTGAGTAAAAAGGAAGTCTTCAGAGGGAGCTTCCCCGTAACCACCTTTCCTATCCCAATGGAGAGATCAGTGACATTAACGATCCGGTCCATTCGGCTAATCTTATCGAAGAAGGTAGCCACATCATGGTAGCCCCCGATAACCTTAACATCCACTGGAACCTCGGCATAAAATCCCCTGGTAACCTCTCCCTTGGGCTGGAAAAGCTCAAACTCCAGCCCGGCTTCCCTTCCCCGGTTGGAGATATTCACCAACAACTGGGAAATCTCCTTCTTATTGGGAAGCTTTCCCAGGGCCTCCTTAAGCTTCTGATCCAATTTTTCTAATTCATTTTCAAAGCTAGCTATATTATCGGCAATAATCCTATATTTCCCCATTTCTATCTCTAATCCATCACATTCCCTTATCTTTTTTGCTAATACTCTTTTCTGGGGGAGGTAGCCTAAATAGAGGTAAATTCCCATAATAAATATCAAAACCACTCCCAGACCCAGGGCCTTTTGCCTGGCCGGCAACTTGGCAATACTGTCTAAGCTAAGATCCATCTTCAAACCTTCCTATCCGCCACAGGCGGACACGCCCCCTGTGGCGAATTGCAAATTGAAAAATGCAAAATGTAAAATGTAAATGCCTGTCCTGAGCCCCGCCTGTGGCGGGGTCGAAGGGATTGATTTGGGATTTGAACCACGAATTTCACGAATTACACGAAAAAATCTTCCCTTTTGGGATTTTAACCACGAATTTCACGAATTACACAAATTAATTCCCTTTTGATCATTTGGATTTTATAATTCCCTGCTATCCCCTGCTACTCCCTGCTATCCCCTGCTATTCCTTGCTACTCCCTGCTATTCCCTGTTATTTAACAGATTGGGATTTAGTCCTCCTCGGACACGATTAATTACGGACCTACCGCTTCGGAAGAGTCCTCGGGAAACTCAAGCTGACAGGTAATAGTAAAATCCTTCACCTTGATCTTCTGCTTCTCCACCCCCTTGGAGGAGCCCAGGTTTACATTCTTAAAATAGGGAGAGTTCTCCAGATTAGTCATAAAACTGGCAATGATCTCATTATCCAGGGCAATACCCTTAAGCTCAAGGGTGCCGCCCTTCTCCTTCAAAGAATTTATCTGAATCTTCTTGGGCAGCTCTGCTGTGGGTTCAAAGGGGATGCTTTTAGTCAGCTCATCCATCAGATGGACTGGCCCACTTTTCTTTTTATCCAAGTCATCAATAACTTTAAGCTTTGCCTCAACCGCTTTCTTCTTGCGTTCAATATCCTTACTGTATGTCTCTTCCTTTTTAAGTTTTATAATCTCTTTATTTATCGCGGTTATCTTTTTCTCAACCTCAGTAATCTTATTGGAGATAGAAACCCCCAGGTATCCAATAGCCGCCAGGATTACCCCCAGGGAGAGAGCTGCTATGATAATTTGCTGGCGGAGGGTCTCTTTCTTTTTAGCCGCCCGAACCGGAAGCAAATTTATTCTAATCATATCTAATCCCCTTCGACATTCGCAGAATGTCGCTTAGCTCAAATTGTAAAATCTAAATTGTAAATATTAAATTTTAAATTGTTCTTCTATTTGACTATCTTTATCTTCCATTCATTTTACAATTTGCAATCTTCAATTTACAATTCGACATTCGCAGAATGTCGCTTAACTATTTCTTATCCCCGGCCCACCGGAGCGCTAAACCCACCGCCACCCCGGTAGCCGGGGCAATATTGGCGATATAATCGGCATCAAAAGCTCGAGGGCTAACCTCAATGTTGTTGAAAGGATTGGCCACTTCCACTGGATAGCCACTCTTATCAGCAATAGCCCGATCCAGACCGATGGTCCGGGCGCACCCACCGCATAAGATTACCTTGCTGATTTTGTCCTCGGTAGCGGTGGCCGAGAAGAAATCCAGGGATCTCTGTACCTCGGAAGACAGAGAATCCGAAACCGATTCAACTATCCCCGAGATCTCCTGAGGGAGTGCCTGTTCTTCCTCTGACTTTCCTGCCATCTTCATTCTCTCCGCCTCCTCAAAGCCGATATTCAGAGATTTCTGGATCTCTTCGTTATACTGACTGCCCCCGGCGGAGATGTCCCTGGTGAAAGTGGGGAATCCACCCTTCAGGATATTGATATTGATGACACTGGCTCCCATGTTTACCAGGGCAACGATCTCCCCTGGCTGAAGGGAATAATTGGCCTCATACATATTTTCAACCGCAAAGGCATCGACATCAATCACCACCGAGTTTAATCCTGCCTCCTGAATTACTGTGGTATAATCGTTGATCATGTCCTTCTTGGCTGCTACCAGAAGGACACCCATCTGTCCGGCCTCACTCTCCTCAGTTCCCAGGATCTGAAAATCTATGTTCACATCGTTGATGTCGAAGGGGATATACTGCTCCGCTTCCCACTGGATTGACTCCTCCAACTCCTCAGTGGTCATTACCGGTAGGTTAATCTTCTTAATGATTACTGAATGGCCCGAGATGCTGGTAGCAACATCCTTGGTCTTGAGCTTCAGGCTGCCCAGTATGCTTCGTATGGCTTCCACCACCACCGAGGAGTTCATCAACGCTCCATCCACAATTGCCTCCGGGGGCAAGGAGGCTACCCCTAAGTTGACCAGTTGATACCCTTTTCTCTTTCCGGGTTTGAGTTCAATTAGTTTGACCGAGCTGGAACCGATATCCAGGCCGACAGTTCCTTTACCTTTGAACAGTAAAGCCATAAAGCCTCCAATTATTTAAATCCCAATGACCAAATCCCAAATCCCAAAAGGGAAAATTTGTTCGTGTAATTCGTGAAATTTGTGGTTCAAATCCCATCCTTCGACCCCGATGCCCATCGGGGCTCAGGATTTCGTTTTGTTCGTGTAATTCGTGTAATTCGTGGTTCAAGTTAATCAATTGAAAAAACCTTATGTTTTTCTTTAAGCTCGAATCCCAGGGCCTGGATAATCTTTCTCTTGGTATCCATCCGGCAGTCTTTGCCCCCCTCCACCCGGTCGACAGTCAGGGTTGAGACCCCGGCTTTCCTGGCCAGCTCAGCCTTACTCATCAGCAGTGATTCGCGTAATTTTTTAACATTGTTTTTGTTCATCTTTTTTGCCCTATTCTATTAATATTAATTTAATTTTTTATTCTTTTATATTATAGTGACAATAAATAGATACATTGTCAAGCTTCTTTAATAAATTATCATCAATTTTATTAAATTTTATAAAATTAAATATATATATAGTATATTATTATTTTTTTATCACTATATATTGGGGTAGTCCGCCTCCGTCCGCCTGGGGCGAACTACGGCGGATTGTAAATTGCAAAGTGAAAATTGCAAAATGAAAAATGTAAATGCCTGTCCTGAGCCCTGCTTTAGCAGGATTGAAGGAATTGAATTGGGATATGGTCATTAGGATTTGAACCACGAATTTCACGAATTATACGAATTTGATTAATTTTAGTGTAATTCGTGGCTTGGGATTTAGTCCGCCTACGTCCGCTTGGGGCGGACTACTGCGGATTGCAAATTGGAAGGATAATAGATTGTAGATTCCAGATCTGAAATCTAAAATCCGAAATCTACAATCTATTTTGTTTCCTTAGGGAAGGAAAAATTTAAGGAGTATTTCTGGGTTGCTTGCCCCCCATCATTATCCCGGGCCAGGATTTCAATCTCGTAGCTGCCGGCATCCTCCCTGGTGGGCTTCCATTGGATAAGTCCGCTACTTTCATCTATAGTCATTCCCCCGGGGGCCTGATTGAGCTTGAAGCTCAGGGGATCGCCATCAGGATCACTGGCCTTGACTTGATAAATATAAGCCCCTTCAGATAAGGATTGTGGGGGAGAGGAGGTAATGGTAGGAGGGTTATTGGCAATAGCTATTGGCTGAGAGCTCAGGGGCGAGCCTTTTGCTTCTCCGTCATCTGGCGTTACTAATGCCCGAATAATATCCCCCTTGACAAAATTGGAACTACTCAGGGTGTTAGAATTCTCTTCCGGGATTACCCCATCGTTTTTAATCCACTTATAAGAAAAACTTATTGGATCATCATCCTGATCCCGGGCCTCTACTGCTACGGTTAAATTACTGCTGGTGTAAGCGGGATCAGGGGCAACCCTGATCGAGGTTATCTCCGGAATACTGTTGGAGACAATCAGCTCCTCCGAGCGGAAGGCCTCTCCCTTAACCTTCCCATCATCAGGGGTTATCCTTACCGTGATGACATCGCCCTTGACAAAATTTGTCCGGTCCAGGGTCACACCTTCCGCCCCGTCAACATCCACCCCGTTTCTCTCCCATTGATAGAAGAGCTTAACTGGATCCCTCTCCGCATCCCGGGCTTCTACCTCGACCCTCAAGGTGCTATTGGTATAGGCCAGGCTTGGGGTAATCCGGGCGGAGATTATAGTTGGAGGGGTATTCTTTTTTTCCTTTACCCCCACCTTTTCTTTCCTGACTGCTTCTTCCCTTTCCTCAACTTTCTCGGCACAATCAACTAAGGCACAAACTAAGAACAGAGCTATAAATAAACTTTCAATTCTTCTCATTGCAACCTCCTATAAATAAGTAGGGAATAGCAAGGAATGGCAGGGAATAGCAGGGAGTAGCAGGGGCTATAATTCTCTACCAAACCTCAATTACCAAATCAATTCAATCCCTTCGACAAGCTCAGGACAG
>JAUWWP010000038.1 GCA_030616835.1 Deltaproteobacteria bacterium
AGGGCCTTCTCTCCGATATCCCGGCGGCAGTAGGCCCCTTCCCAGCGAATTAGCTCTACTGCTTGATAAGTTCGCTCAATACTTTCCTTAATCCCTTCCCCCAGGCCAGTCACTCCCAAAACCCGACCTCCGTTAGTGAAAAATTTGCCTTCCTTTTGGGCGGTGCCTGCATGGAAAACGACCACATCCTTCATCTGCCCCACCTCCTCCAGCCCAGAAATCTCCTTCCCCTTTTCATAGCTTCCAGGATAACCCCGGGAGGACATCACTACACAGACCGCTGCCCGTTCATCCCAATCTATCTTCATCCCTTCCAGCCGCTCATCAATAACTGCCTCCAGGACCGGCACCAGGTCATCCCTCATTCTTACTAATTGCGCCTGGGTCTCGGGGTCACCGAAGCGGCAGTTAAACTCCAGGACCCGGGACTGATTTTCGCTAATCATCAAACCGGCATAGAGCATACCCTTATATTTATACCCTTCGGACTCCATTGCCTTAACGGTAGGGATCATAATCTGATCAAGAGCTCTCTGGTGCAATTCCTCGGTAACCAAAGGAGCCGGAGAATAAGCCCCCATCCCCCCGGTATTCGGCCCCTGGTCTCCATCAAAGATCGGCTTATGGTCCTGGGAGGAGGGTAAAGGGAGCACAGTGGTTCCATCGGTAAATGCTATAAATGAAGCCTCCTCTCCTTCCAGGAACTGCTCCACTACTATCTTCTTACCCGCATCCCCGAAGGCCCTCTCCTCCATTATCAGACTAACTGCATCCAGTGCCTCCTCGATACTTTGGGCAACAATCGCCCCCTTCCCGGCAGCCAGGCCATCGGCTTTAATTACGATCGGTGCCCCCTTGCTTTTGATATATTCCTTGGCATCTACGGCGGAATCGAAGATCTCAAACTCAGCAGTAGGTATGCCGTAGCTCTTCATCAGGCTCTTGGCAAAAACCTTACTTCCTTCAAGTGCCGAAGTTTCTCTGGTAGGACCGAAGATCCGGAGCCCCTGGCGGGTGAAATCATCAACAATGCCCAGCGTCAGCGGAAGTTCCGGCCCCATTACGGTAAGATCAATCTTTTTCTCCTCTACTAACTTCACCAGGCCCTTGATATCATCAGCGGCGATATTCACACACTCTGCTATCCCGGCAATCCCGGCGTTCCCCGGAGCACAGTAGACCTTTTCCACCTCAGGACTTTTAACTATCTTCCAGACCAGGGTATGCTCGCGCCCCCCGCCTCCCACAACCAGAACCTTCATCTTACCTCCGAATGAACCTCCCTGCAGCAAGCTGCAGGGTATCATAAGGAATATATTCTATTCCCCCTCACCCTTCCCCTCTCCCCCAGGGGAGAGGGGAATAAGAGGAAACCCTGTAGCAAGCTACAGGGAATAGTCAAGTTCAATTACTGGGTACCAACACTCGCCGCTGTCCCGGCAGCGCCGAAAAGTGCCTTTAAATCCTTATCTTCGAACTTAATCCCTCCGCCAAAGAAGTATCTCGGCTCCCCCTCCGAATTTATAAAGTCATTAGCCCCTCCCACCCGGTAAAGATGTTTGAGGGGCTCAAGGCTCAGCCTTGCCTGAAGGTTGGGGTTACTTTCTTTTCCAAAGTCGAAGGCCTCGAAGCTCAGTATTAATCGATTTCGCAGTAGATTGTAGTCCATCCCCACTCCTCCGGTGGACTCAATTATCCCTCCCCGCAGAGTAAGGTCATAGAATCTCTTGGCCATCTCCAGATTGAACTTAAACTTCCGTTCAGTTACCTCGGTGTGGGCATAATAAGTCTCCCCATTCTCCCGGGTATAGACATCGGTAACCTCCGTGGTCCCCTGGGGATCATCAACAACCCCGATCAGATAATACTTATCCACCCGGGGCTGGAGACGCAGGGAAAGGTAGCTTTTTAAGTTATCATCCTCGATTAAATACTCTCCCCGGTAATCAATAAAGGTCCTGAGCCTGCGGGCGGTAGTAAGGAATTCATTAACCCCTTTGATCGTCTCATTTAGCCTCTCAATCGTTTCCTCTTCGTTGATCAGCCTTCCGATGGTCCCTTCCCCTTCATCGATCTTTCGGGTAATACTGGCGACATTATCCAGAGACTCCTGCAGACTGGTAGCTGCCCTCTGAAATTGTGCCAGGCTCTCCTCCAGTCCCTCCCGATTCTCGCTGATTAAATTCTCCAGGGCTTCCGTGACCTTGCGGACATTCCTGGAAATAATGGGGAAATCATGCTTCAAAGAAACACTGGCCTCCCTGAGGTTATCGATTATCTCTCGCAAAGATGCCTCTCCTTCCTCTCCCCCGATAACTGCCCGGAGAGAGCGGCTGACCTCCCTTATATCTCCGGCAATCAGTCCCAGCTCGTCTATCACCTCCTCAATATCCGGCGGGATTTTTACCCGGGTGATCTCACCCCCGGGTTTAATAATGGGAACCCCCGGGGTGCCCGGCTTAATATTAATATACTTTGCCCCCAGAAAGCCCATCATCCTGACGGACAACTCTACATCCTCTTCCAATTCATAACCGGTAAAGATCTTTAAGATGACGCTGGCTCTCCCTTCTTCTAAGGCTATATCCTCTACTTTCCCGATCTGGATCCCGGCGATAAAAACCGGGGTCTCCAGGTTTAAGCCCTGGGCCGTATCGAGAGTTGCCCTGACCGGGTAGCCCCGCTTCGCCCCTATTCCAAAACAACCTCCCAGCTTGAATGTCATCCAGAACAGGATACCGCTTATTAGTAGAATGTATAGGCCCACCTTGGTTTCGGTGCTCCAAACTTTCTTTTCCATCTAACTTCTCTAAATCTTGATCGGCCCCTCGGCCTTCCTTGCTAAGAACTGTTGGACTATTGGATTAGGAGAGTTTTTAAATTCCTCCGGAGAGCATATCTCAATCAGCCGGCAATCATAAAGCATTGCAATCTTGTGGGCAATCTTAAAGGTTCCTGGGATATCATGGCTGATTACTATATTGGTCAAATTGAGTCTTTCCTGCGTTTCAATGACAAGATTGTCGATGGCATCGCTCATTACCGGATCGAGACCGGTGGTGGGCTCATCGAAAATCATTATCTCCGGGTCCAGGGCTATCGCCCGCGCCAGTCCTACCCGCTTGCGCATTCCCCCGCTGAGCTCGGAAGGAAACATATCCTCGATGCCCGTGAGTCCCACCACCTGTAATTTTTCCGCCACCCTGGCCCTTATTTCCTTATCAGACAGATCGGTATGTTCCCTCAGAGGAAACCCCACATTATCTCCCACGCTCATCGAGTCGAAAAGGGCAGCATTCTGAAAAAGTATTCCAAACCTTTTGAGATACCCCTTCATCTTTTTGCTGTCATATTTGGTAATATCATCACCATCAACATAGATCGCTCCTTTATCTGGTTTGAGCAGTCCCATAATATGCTTAATCAACACACTCTTTCCCACCCCGCTCTGGCCGATTACCACCGTAGTCTCCCCCTCTTCAATATCCAGATTTATATCCTCCAGGACCTTGTTGTCCCCAAAGGACTTATATAAATTGCGGATTTTGATCATTTGCTCCCTTGGTCTTGAGCGAAGCTCTCCGGATTAATCTCAGTCAAAACCAATCTTGACAAGAATGCTCGTCAGGAAATAATCACTCACCAGAATTAAAACCGAAGCAAGAACCACTGCCTGGGTGGCAGCCCTCCCCACCCCCTCGGCCCCTCCGGCCGCATGGAATCCCCGGGAACAGCCAATCAGTGTGATCAATAAGCCAAAAAACCCAGATTTAATAAGCCCGTGATACAGGTCCGGAAGATCAACCATGTAGACGATATCGGAGATATATCTCTCGGAGTTAAGTCCCAGCAGTGCAACTCCCACAAAGTAACTTCCCAGGTTCCCCACGAAATTAAAGAGAACTGCCAGGAGAGGAACCATAATTACTCCTGCTATTACCCGGGGAACTACTAGATACTTGATTGGGTCAATTGCCATAGCAAAAAGGGCATCGATCTGTTCGGTAACCCGCATGGTACCGAGCTCCGCCGCCATGGCCGAACCTACCCGCCCGGTAACCATCAAACCGGTGAGCACCGGAGCAAGCTCCCGGGTCAGGGAAAGACCTACTGCCGGTGCAATCATGCCTTCCGCATTGAGCAGCTTGAAGGCATAAGAGCTCTGCAGGGCAAAGACCATCCCGGTAAAGATTCCGGTAAGGGCAACAATAAAGGTGGACTGCACCCCCACAAACTCCATCTGCTTGAATAAGAGTTTCAACCGGAAGGGGGGCCTTACCATCAGTCGTATCGTTGTTATGAACAGAATAAAGAGTCTCCCGGTCTCCTCAAAAAAGCGGGAGAAGAATCCGCCCACGGTATCCAGGATACTAACTGTTATGCCCTTAATCTCCAAGCCCATCATATTCCTTCCTGTAGACTCTTAGGATTTTCTTGGCTCGTCCCGGATTATTTCGGGTAAAAAATCCAAATGCCATAATCAAAGGATTCGAGGATTCAAGGGTTCCAGTCCCTGCTATTCCTTGCTACTCCCTGCTACTCCTTGAATTATTTGCACTTTGCATTTTTATATAAACCCGCGGGACTCTCCTGCTCACCGAGCAGAATACCTCATAGGAGATGCTCCCGATCCTTCCGGCAATCTCTTCAACCGGGATCTCCCCTGCCCCCTGCCTTCCCAGGAGCACTACCTCATCACCTACCCTGACCCCGGGTATCTCGGTCACATCTATCAGGGTTAGATCCATGCATACCCTACCAACTATTTTACACCTCTGTCCCTTTATCAGAACTTCTCCTTTATTAGAAAGGCTCCGACTGTAACCATCCGCATAGCCAATCGGTAAGGTAGCAATAAGGCTCTCCCGTTTGGTAATGAATGTTCTTCCGTAGCTAATACTGGAGTTAGGGGGAACTTTCTTCAGGTGCAGGATCCTGGTCTTCAGGCTCATCACCGGCCTTAGCTCAGTCTTTTTCCGAAACAGAGGGGAAGGATAAACTCCGTAGAGCATAATCCCCGGGCGGACAAGGTTATAGTGGGCAGAGGGGAAATCCATTATTGCGGCGCTGTTGGCCAGATGTATTGAGAGAGGATTGAACCCTGATTTTTGAGCGAGGGAGACTACCTCATTAAATCTCGACTGCTGCTCCCGAGTGAAATCCTTCTCCTCCTTATCTGCCTCGGCAAAGTGGGAGCATACTCCTTCGACCTTCAGGCCTCCTAATCTTTTCAGTTTCCTAAAAAAATCTCCTGCCTCTTCCGGAAGGATTCCTACCCTTCCCATCCCGCTGTCAACCTTGATCTGCACCCTGACTTCCTGCTTGGCTCTCCCTGCCTGATGGGCAAGCCTCTCCGCCATCTCCAGGTTAAGAATCAAAGGGGTGAGTTGATGTCGAAAGAGCTCGGCCTCCTCTCCCTCAAAAATCCCACCTAAGACCAGGATCGGGGTGGTAATCCCGGCCTCCCTTAACTCTACCCCTTCCTGGCAGAGGGCAACCCCCAAAAAATCTACCCCCAGTTTTTCCAGCTCCTGGCTAATTGTTATTGCCCCGTGGCCGTAAGCATCAGCCTTGACCATAGCCAGAATCCTTATGGTTGATCCAGTTAGTCTTTTGACCTGCTCAAAATTGAACCTTAAAGCATCCAGATCGATCTCGGCAAAGGTAGGACGCATATTGATGTTTTTTAGCCCCCAAAAAGTGTTAAGTAATAAATACCTACTATCAACAAAACCGATCTTTGTCAAGCAACATTGACAATTAAGAAAGACTAAAATAAATTAAATACTTATCAGAGAAGGAACTAATGGATTTTTCTAAAACCATAACTGCGGAGATGGCCAAATGTGTCCACTGTGGATCCTGCCGCAGCGTCTGCCCTGTTTTTGCCACGATCCAGCGAGAGGCCGCGGCCGCTCGGGGGAAGATAAGCCTGGCCGAGGCCTCCTTCGAGGGTCAGTTATCTTACTCGAAGAGATTTAGAGTCTCGATTGAGCAGTGCCTGCTCTGTAAGGCCTGTGTGGAAAACTGCGCCAATGAGGTTAAGACCGATATCGTTGTAATTGCTGCCCGGGCCGCTTTGGCCCGGGAGAAAGGCCTTTCCTTTACCAAGAAACTAATCTTCCAGCATTTCCTTGATTCCGATAGGCTAATGCCTTCCCTGCTGAAGGGAGGCTCCCTGTTTCAGGCCCTGGCCTTAAGGAAGATCCCGGAGCAAAGCGGGTTGCACCGTCGATTTCCCCTTCCCTACTTTGATCATCGCCGCACCATCCCTGCCCTGGCCAAGAATCCAGTTCTTGAGCAATATCCCGAATATATATCCGCGGAAAAGGAAAAGTTAAAGGTGGGATTTTTTACCGGATGCTTGATAAATTATATCTACACCGGGGTGGGGGAGGCAGTTATTAACATATTAGGAAAGCAGGGAATATCCATCGTTATTCCCCGGGGACAGAAATGCTGCGGCCTGCCAGCCCTGGGGTCAGGGGATTTAGCGGCAATCAGATCCCTGGCCTTAAATAATATTGCTACCTTCGAGGATTTAGGGATCGACCGGATCATCACTGCCTGCGGCTCCTGCGGCTCTACTCTGAGTGAATACTACCGGACACTGCTGGAGACCGAGTCCCCGGAGATTCAGCAGAAGGCCGAGAGCTTCCGCAAAAAGATCATGGATATCTCTGATTTTTTGGTGAATGTTGTTAAACTCCCGGTAGCAGGTGCTACCAACGGCAAAAAATCTATCCTCTCCGATCTAAAAGTCACCTACCATGACCCCTGCCATCTGCGAAGAGGGATGAAGGTTTACCGTGCGCCCCGTGAGCTGATTAAGTCCGTTCCCGGGGCAGAATTTCTGGAAATGCCCTCGGCTGACCGCTGCTGCGGATTCGGGGGTAGCTTTAATCTCAGCTATTATGAGCTTTCCCTTGATGTCCTTAAGAAAAAAATCGAGGGCCTTAAGGAAACTGGGGCAGACTACCTCGCCACCGGCTGTCCCGGCTGCATCCTCCAGCTCCAGGACGGAATCAACCAGGAGGGACTCAAGACCAGGGTAGTCCATCCGGTTGAGCTGTTAACCTTCTGAGTAATAATCAACCTAAATTGCAAAATGCAAATGCCTGTCCTGAGTTAAGTCGAAGGGAGCCTGTCTAATGGGTGAGGGGGATTGGGAAATACAATTTATTCCCCTCTCCCCTTTTGTGGGGAGAGCATAGTCATGGGGTCAGGTCTCGCAATACTACAATTATTAAAAACGGTTTGGGGTCTGATCTTCACTTAGTCCAGGAACAAGAATAGGTTATTGGCACACTACTGCCTCCGTCAATGAAAATCGGGGACGTGTTCACATTTTATTGATATTGACAAATGAGCAAATAGTAAATCGGAAATGGTGAATTGGTGAGAGAGGTGATAGATTGTAGATTGCAGATCCTACTTCGCCAAGGCTACGTAGGACAGTTCCCCCTCACCTCATTCCTCTCCCCGGTGGGGAGAGGAGGTTAAAAACGGTCGCTGTCCATATTTTTCCAAAGGGGTCAATATAGGCTGACCCTCTCTAAAGGAAAGAACATTTTAACTTGACAGCAATGGAAAGGTCGGGGTCAGATCTTCACTTAGTCACTTAAGAAAAGGATTCGAGTGGAACGATAATAACGTAAAGAGCGTTAGTTTTATTTATTTAGTTCAGATTGGAGATGTAAGAGACCAACAAACGGTAAAAATAAAATCCGTGCTAACAAATTCCTGAGAAAATCAAAAAACAAGACCTATCCCCAAATTTATCTATTTTTTAACTTTTCTATTGACAGCCATAAGAAGATCCGGGATCAGGTCTACACAGGGTGACCGAGAATAGTGATTTTTCAAAAACTCGATCGTCTAAGGCTGCGTAAATAAAGGATTTTATTTTTCAGAAATGTCCGAAATTCGAATTCTCGGTCACCCTGCCGACTATTGATAAAAAAGAATGAGAAAGGCCAAAGAAATATCTCGACGAATAGAGCGGATTTACCGGAATATTAGTCAATAGTCAAGAGGCGAATTGGGAAGTATTGTCAAAACGTACTATTGACAAATCAATATGGGTTATCCCATAAATCCCCCTATCCTTTTTTATCCGCTAACTGACCCAGTAAGTTGGTCTTTGAAGGTGGGACTTTTTGCAACGCGGGCAGCGACCAGGAGGAGTAACGCGCTTTCGGTTTTCAAAAACATAGCCACACACCAGACACCGGCATGGTTGGATAATCAACTTTTTTCTTTGGGCCACTGCGGAGCGGGCAATATGTGAAAGGTGGTCATAGACTTCTTTTTCTCGAATTCCAATCTCCTGGGAGAGTTCCCGGGCACTCATTTCCCTTTTACTTAAGAGGTCGATCATCCGCTGACGAACCGTTTGTATGTGATCTTGGAGTTCTTCTTTCTTCATTTGAGGGATTGCTAAATGGGAAATGAGGACAGTTCTATTTCTTAAGAGATAAAAGGAATTGGAACCATCCTTGGCGGGTTTAGAAAGCCCCGCCTATCCACAGTTCAATATCAAGTAGGTCACGTGAAGACACAAATTTTAAGGAGACTTTAGCAAGCCATATAGCCGGGAGAAGTTTAGGTTCGGTAGGCGGCGTTGATCTTTATGTAATCAGGGGTGAGGTCGCAGGTGGAGACCTTGGCCTCGGCTTTACCCAGATTCAGGTCAATGGTAATTTGCAACTGCTTATTTTTAAGAACCCGGGCTGCCTTCTTTTCCATCTCCTCACCACTACTTGTTCCCCTCCTTACTAACGGAAGGTTATCAAAGTAGATATCGATCTTTTCCGGATTAAGGGAGGCCCCCGCTGAACCCGCCGCCGCCAGGATCCTTCCCCAATTGGGGTCCTCACCGAAAAGGGCAGTCTTGACCAGGGGGGAGTTGGCCACCTTGAAGGCAATCGCCCGGGCATCGGCCTGGCTCCGGGCCTGTTTGACCAGGATCTGCACAAACTTGGTAGAACCTTCTCCGTCCCTGATAATTGCCTCCGCCAGCTCAGCCATAACCTCTTTTAGCAGTGCCTGAAATCTTTTAAGATCCCTGGTACCGGGAGCTATCATTCGGTTTCCCGCAGCTCCGTTGGCCAGGAGCAGGCCAGTATCGTTGGTACTCATATCACCGTCAACAGTTATCCGGTTAAATGTGCTTTCCACCCCATCTCGGAAGGCACTCTTCAATGACCTCCCCTCAATAGCGGCATCGGTGAGTAGGAAGGCGAGCATTGTTGCCATCCGGGGCTGGATCATCCCCGCCCCTTTGGCGATACCACCGAGGGTGATCTCTTCCCCCCCGATTCTGGATTTCCGGTAACAGATCTTGGAAAAGGTATCGGTGGTCATTATCGCTTCGGCTGCCTGCCGGATGGTGTCGGGGGAAAGAGATCCAGCCAGTCGGGGTAGTGCCTTGATGATCCGGTTCAGAGGCAGCGGCCGGCCGATTACCCCGGTAGAGGCAACCATAACCAATCTCTCATCAATCTGGAGCAGGCTGGCAATCTCCCGGGCCATCCGGGCGGCATCCTTTATTCCCTGCTTACCGGTGCCGGCATTGGCATTGCCACTGTTAATAATAATTGCCTGGCAGCGGTTTCGCCGGAGCCTTTTCTGATCCAGGAGAACTGATGCCCCCTTTACCCGGTTAGTAGTAAAGGCCCCGGCAACCTGAGCGAGGACAGTAGAATAGATCAAGGCGAGGTCTTTTTTGCCGTCCTTTTTTATCCCGGCTGGGATCCCGGAGAATTTAAAGGAGGGTAAGTGGAAGCCTTTTTTCATCGGTAAACTATAGCAGGATATTGGGATTTGAACCACGAATTTCACGAATTACACGAAGAAATTTTCCATTTTAGGATTTGGCCCGCCTTCGCTGAAGCTACGGCGGACTTAGATTTGGTTGTACTTATCCTGGACGTGCTGCTGCTTCGCCAGCAGTTAGGCAGCATTTCTTATATTTCTTCCCGCTCCCACAGGGACAGGGGTCATTCCTTCCAATCTTGGGTCCCTCTCTTCTTACCGGAGTCCTCTTAACCTCGGGTTCCGGGGTATTGGTAGACAGATCAGCTGACTGGATGGGCATCTCTCCGACATCCAGGCCGGTCTCTGCCCGGACCGCACGAACGACCTCTCTTCCCTCTTCGGCGCGGCGTAACTTAAAGGCGAAGATACTCCGGATAAATTCATCATTTATCCTCTCCATCATCTCGGAAAAGATCTCGAATCCCTCCTTCTGATACTCCCTCAGGGGGTCACGCTGCCCATACCCCCGGAGATGTACCCCTTCCTTGAGGTCGTCCATGGCATCAAGAACCTCCATCCAGTTCCGATCAATGATCTGAAGCATAACCATCTTCACTATATTCTTTTCCCAGTAGTCCTCATCCCCGGTTATCGCGGCCAGCTCTTTCCTCTTTGCTTCGTATTCCTCTTCGAAATTTTTTGCCAGGATCTCTTTTAGACTCTCTCGGTCAATCTCTTCCCGGTTAATATCCTTCAGGGGCTTAAGGATTGAAAATTGCAGCAATTCCCGCTCGATTCTTTCATAATCCCATTCCTCCGGTCGGACATCGGCAGGAGCACAGGCCTCCAGGAGGTCATCAACAAAATAATCTACCGAGGCAAAAAGATTTTCCCTCAGATTTTCCCCGGAAAGAAGCTCTCTTCGTAAGCGATAAACCGTTTTCCTCTGCTCATTATTAACATCATCGAACTCCAGCAGCCTTTTTCTGATATTGAAGTTCCTCTCCACTACCTTTTTCTGGGCGTTGTCAATTGCCCGGGAAACCAGCTTGTGTTCAATGATGGCATCCTCTTCCTCGATCCCCATCCGGTCCATCAGCGAGGAGATTCGGTCAGAGCCGAATATCCGCATCAGGTCATCCTCCAGGGAGAGAAGGAACCGGGAGGAGCCGGGATCTCCCTGTCGCCCGGATCTTCCCCGCAGTTGGTTGTCGATTCTTCGGGCCTCGTGGCGCTCGGTGCCCAGGATATGGAGCCCCCCTAACTCCAAAATTTCCTCTCTCTCCTGAGTGCACTGGTTCTGGAGAGCTTTCAGGATCTTCTCCGTTTCCTCGGGAGGGGTATCCTGCTTGATCTTCACCTTGGATAGCATCTCCAGATTCCCCCCAAGAATGATGTCGGTTCCCCGGCCGGCCATATTGGTGGAGATGGTTACTGCTCCTTTTCTCCCGGCCTGGGTCACGATCTCTGCCTCCCGCTCATGATGCTTGGCATTAAGGACTTCGTGTTTGATCCCGGTTCGCTTCAACATGCGGCTCAGCTTCTCCGATTTATCCACCGAGACGGTTCCTACGAGAATGGGCTGGCCGGTAGCATTGATTCGCTTGATCTCTTCAACTACCGCCTTGAATTTCTGGTCCTCGGTTTTATAAATTATATCGGGATAATTCTCTCTGATCATCGGCTCATTAGTCGGAATAACCACCACCTTCAGTCCGTAGGTCTTATCGAATTCCGGGGCCTCAGAATAGGCGGTACCGGTCATTCCCGCCAGCTTCCGGTACATCCGAAAATAGTTCTGGAGGGTAATGGTAGCCACGGTCTGGCTGGCCTTGGCAATCTTGACCCCTTCTTTGGCTTCAATCGCCTGGTGAAGGCCTTCACTATATCTTCTCCCAGGCATCATCCGACCGGTAAACTCATCCACGATGACAACCTCGTTGTTATGGATTACATACTCAGTATCTTCCTCATAGAGGGTATAGGCTCGCAGCAACTGATTGATATTATGCTGCTTTCGATTCTTCTCTTCTAACTCTTCATAAAGTTTCCTTTTCGCCTGTTCCTTCTGAGAAGGAGAGAGGCTGTCATCATCTTCGATCTCATGTTCTCTAATCGAAAGCTCGGGGGTATCGTAGATATCATCCCTGATTAGTCGGATCAATTCATTATGCCCGTCTTCGGTCAGCTCAATAATATTTTCCCGCTCACTCTTGGCATAAAGCAGCCCTTCCTCCAGCTTTTTTTCGGTTTTGTTCATTCGTAGGTTGTCTTCAACCCTCTCCATCTGCTTCTTGGTTGCCTTCTTTTCCGAGATGAGATTCAACAGGCGCTTATTCTTGGGCTCGCCTTTTTCTACCTGGAGGAGCTTGAAATATTTTTCAAAGCAGTCCGGGTCCTCGCGGTCATACTCCATTGCCTCACTAAATAGTTTATCTACTACCTTTTTCTGTTTCCGGACCAGGGTTTCGATGGGAGCTTTAAACTCATGGTAGCTGTGGGTGTCCTTTTCTACCTCCCCGGAGATGATCAAAGGGGTGCGGGCCTCGTCAATCAGGATACTGTCCACCTCATCAACGATGGCATAATTGAACCTCCGCTGGACATAGTCTTTAATGTCCTGCTTGAGATTGTCCCGGAGATAGTCGAAACCGAATTCACTATTGGTTCCATAAGTAATATCGCAGTTGTAGGCTTGCTGGCGCTCACTATCACTCATATCGTGCTGGATAACCCCAACCGCAAGGCCCAGAAGCTCATAGATTCCACCCATCCAATGGCGATCGCGTCTGGCCAGGTAGTCATTAACAGTTACTATATGGACCCCCTCGCCGG
>JAUWWP010000392.1 GCA_030616835.1 Deltaproteobacteria bacterium
ATTCGTCGGGGGCGAGGAGATTGTATTTGACAGACAGCGGGGTTTTTAATATTATATCTTGTCCTTACATCAGCTCTTTTCAACAAAAAGGAGGCCCCTGATGGATTCGAGCTTCAGTTTGAAATCCTCTATTCCCCTCTTTTTTCTCACCTTTCTTCTCTTTCTTGGTTCAGGAAAGCCGGTACAGGCCCTGGAGGAGGGGGACTGCTTTAACAGTTCCACGGTGGTAATAACGGGGAGTATTACTGATTCCAGCGGTATCTCCGAGATAATCGTAACCGTGGACGGCTCCACGCCATCTGCCTTCGATATAGATAACGGGAACTGGACTGCGACCTTTACCGGTTTGAGCGATGGCCCTCACACCCTGGTGGTTACGGGGGCTGATGCCTGCGGAAGCGGGAACACCGCTATCACCGACCCGCTCGGTTTCGAGGTAGATACGGCGGCAGATGTAACCATCACCGACCCGGAGGACGGACAGACTGTAAACAGAGATAACATTACCGTTATCGGAACTGCGGATACCGATATTACCTCGGTAACGGTTACTTCCGACCAGGGGCACAGCGAGTCGTCCCCGGTGGTTGCCGGGGGCTGGACGGTGAACCTGACCGGAGTTACCGAGCCTTCCATAACTATTACCGCCCAGGGGACGGACGACTGCGGCAATATCGGGAGTGATTCGGTAACGCTGCCGGTAAGAATTATACCCCTTTGCGTGTGGGATCAGACGAACTGGGACCGGTGCAGATTGGGAGAGTAGACTAATAGATTACAGATGGCAGATTGGAGACAACAGTTATAAATGTCAAATGACAAAGCTCAAATGCCAAACAAAATCCAAATGACAAAATCCAAAGTTCAAATGAAATCCAAATTATAAAGCCCTAATAACAAAGGAGGTAAGACATGAAAAGGTTCATCTGGAAAAAGAGGTTTTCGCTGCCGGAGGTAATCGGGCTTGTCAGCATTGCCGTGATCTGCGTCTCGGTGGTAAGCTATGCCGTCACGGTCCCGAACATATTCATGGCGGACACGGTAATCAGTGCCGCCGAGGTGAATGAAAACTTTCAGGCCCTGGTGGATGCGGTAACTACCCTGGAATCACAGGTAGCGACCATTCAGGCTAACAACGCCCTTCTGCTTGATCAGTATATAACCATCAGCTCGGCCACGATCAACGGCCTGAGCGGGCCCCATGTGATCCTCCATGATGCCAACCTGCACATCCAGAACGGCAGCGGGGCAACTACAATCATAAACGGAGTGGGTAACCTGGTGGTGGGATATAATGAGGGGCCGAGTACCTTGAACCCCGGGGACCGGGGCGGCTCGCATAACCTCATTGTAGGCCCTGAGCACAAGTACTTAAGCCTCGGCGGATTCCTGGCAGGCTTCAGGAATACGGTAACCACCCTTTACGCCAGCGTCAGCGGGGGCTATAACAACACGGCCAGCGGTGACTCATCCAGCGTCAGCGGGGGGTATGGCAACGGAGCTACCACTCGATACGCCAGTGTCAGCGGGGGGTATGAGAACACGGCCGGCGGCTGGTTCGCCAGCGTCAGCGGGGGCTATCAAAACACGGCCAGCAACTGGTACTCCAGCGTCAGCGGAGGTTATTACAACACGGCCAGCGGCTTCTGCTCCAGTGTCAGCGGGGGCTTGAGCAGATCCGCTGTCGGCCTTTACGACTGGGCGGCCGGCAGCCTGTGGGAGGATCAATAATAATTCGGGCAATATACTTCCTTGTCCGCTATAGTCCGCCGTAGCTTCAGCGAAGGAGGACGACGGCGGAAGGGAATAGCACCCCGATGCCTATCGGATCGGGGCAGGGGGAGTAGCCCTGATGAAGTAGTGAAAGGCACACTTCACAGGGCAGGGCAGGGGCAACAATTCTCTGATCAAATCCCCAAAGAGAGACTTTTTTCGCGTAATTCGTGAAATTCGTGGGTTAAATCCCCATCACCTTGCCTCTCCCCCAGGGGAGAGGGATCTTAAATTTAAAAATGAATTCTAAAGTTCAAATCCTAAAAGGGAGATTTTTTTCGTGTAATTTGTGAAATTCGTGGTTTAAATCCTAATTCAATCCCTTCGGCAGGCTCAGGACAGGCCTTTGCAATTTACATAACCCACCATTTATCCCCGCCTGGACCGACAGAGGCGTCGGCCCCTACATTCTTCTGCCTGAGGTGGAATAGAGTTGAGGAAAGACACTTAGAATCTTTAAATCCCTCTGGCCCTAACAGCCTCCCATTTAATGAAGATTTTGACCGTTCACTGTTCAAATATTGCCCTAAGAAGGTTATCTCTTTATATTCAAGCCCCCTGTAATAAAATAGTTTTAAAATTAAAATCTAAAAAAGCAGTATAAAGATTATGCTAAAAATAGGTATAATTAATAATCCCAATGCCCGAATGAACCGGGCCTATCCCGGAATAAAAAATGCTATGGAGAGAATAGTCGGAGACTCCGGGGTTGTCCGGGAAACCAAGAGTGTTGAGGAAATTCCTGAGGTTGCCCGGGAATTCTTCCGGGAGGAGATCGATGTTCTGGGTATTAGTGGAGGTGATGGGACATTGCACGCCGTCATCACCTCTTTCTTCCTGAATAACGGAAAGGCAAAGTTTCCTTATATCCTTCCCCTCCGCAGAGGGTCAATGAACACTGTTCCCAATTCCTTGAAAATTAAAGGAACTACTGAGGGTCTCCTGAAAAATATTATTAAAAAGTATCGCCGGCAGGAAGAGCCCGAGCTTTTTGAGCAACAGACCCTCAAAATAAATGGCAGATACGGATTCATGTTTGGTAATGGGGTGGTTGCCAATTTTTTAAATGCATATTACCAGGGGAATGGAACAACCGGGGCGTTAAAGGCACTGAAGATTGTTGGGCGCACGCTTACCTCAGCAATACTTAGAAGCGAATATTCCCGAAGGCTCTTTGAACATTTTAGTGCTGAGGTTGTTGTGGATGGGCAAAAGGTTCCTTTTACTAAATACACCGGTATTTTATCCTGCACAATCCGGGAGATTGGTCTGGGATTCTCTCCAATGTATCGGGCATATGAAAGGGAAGGTTACATCCATTTTATTATTCTGGGAGCAATTAGTCCATTCCGGTTTGTACCCAATGTTCCCCGGATGTATTTAGGTAGACCCTTAAACTCACCCCAGGTCTATGAAGATATCGG
>JAUWWP010000157.1 GCA_030616835.1 Deltaproteobacteria bacterium
GCCCCACCACCCCGCTGACCCCGTTGCTATTCGACCACGGTATTGATGTCCTTTGCGGAGTCAAGGTGACTGAGCCTCAAAAGGCCCTGCGTTACATCAGCGAAGGGGCAAATTTCCGGCAGATTAAGGGGATAAAGCTCCTGACAATCACCAGGGAATGAGAAACGTCATCCCAACCTTTTCTCCCGGCTAATAGATTTTTAAAAATAGTGAATATGTAGTAATTAACCCAAATAATGCGTGAATGTAGGGGCCGACGTCTCTGTCGGCCCGACCTGTCCTGAGCTTGTCGAAGGAATAGGGGTGGACACAGAGGTCCACCCCTACAATCCGAGGGCTACATCAAACAAGTACAAGCAAGTTGTTAATATATCAATAATTAGGATGTTTACGCATTATTTGGAATTAACAGAAGGGTAAAGAGGAGGTGATAAGATGAGGAGAAGCGAGGAAATCTCACCTACCCCTCCCTTTTCTTAAGTGGTGGGTTTAACCCCATTTTCGTTGAATGAAAAGAAAAAAACTGATAGGATATCTTGAAGGAAACGGTGCTTTTAAACTTCGTGAGGGTCGTAGACATACCATATATCAAAGAGACCGGTATCGAACGCAAGTGCCGAGGCATAATGAAATTGTGGATGAATTAGCTTTGAAAATTTGTCGGGATTTGGATATAACGCCTATCAAGAGGTAGAAACATGAAGTTACGGGCCATAATAAAGAAAGTGGATGATTGGTGGATCGGGTGGTTAGTTGATATCCCCGGGGTCAATGCCCAGGAAAGAACCAAAAAAAAATTGCTGGAATCCCTGCGAATTGGGGCGGAGGATATGCTTTCGGCAGAGGTTAGTCCCTTGCCGGGCACCCAAATAGAAATGATTGAGATTTCCCTGCCGGCATAAAATTGTAATTCGGGGTCAGGCTTCTACTTTAATAACCAGTGGAAGTTAAAGAGAAAATATTTCCATGCCTAAGTTGTGGGTCTGATACGGGCTGTCCGAACAAGCTTATCTGCGATAAGTGCAGAACGTTACAAAGACAAAAGACACCTTTGGTTCGTGGTCGGAAGCGTGGGGGAGAAAAGAACCGACTTCGGCTAACACGGAATATTTGAGCTTTGCTTCATCTAACTTTGCTTTGCAAAGTTCAGATATGCCGAAAACGTTATGCAAAAGCTTGCCCACTAAGAAAGAAGGAAGGGATTTGGGGTCAGAGCTTGACTTGAAACTTAAGGATTGAAAAAACGCAGTTTTTCGGGAACTGAAGGAGAAATCAGAGTCAAAAATAACGTAATGGGGTCACATCTTGAATGTGAAATTCTCATTGACCCCATATCGTTAGTTTGAAAAATTTATCCTATGGCAAGGCAGTCAATAATCGACAGGCTGTTGAAAAAACTCCCCACGCTGTCATTCTGAACAAAGTGTTGAGAGAGGATGATAAAGAACAAGATAGAATACGGAGGATATTATTAGACTTTATTTGGATACATCTGTAATTGGTGCGCTATTTGATACGGAAATACCACAAAGGATTGAAATCACCCGTAACCTACTTGATTCAATTTTGAAGGGTAGACATATTGGAGTTATTTCAAATATCGTCCTTGAGGAGATTGGACGAGGTCCACTGGATTTAAGAGGAAAACTTCTTGATGAAGTAAGGAGAATTCCCTTTCAGATAGTTCCAGAAGATGAAGAAACTGCCGACCTCTTAGATGTATATGAGAGGGAAGAGTTTATTAGTAAAGGTGCCAGATTAGATTTACGGCATCTTGCAGTGGCCACCATTGATGGTGTTGATGCGGTTGTTTCATGGAATTTCCGGGATATGGTAAACACCGATTAGGACGAGGCGGGCAGTTCACTCAATAAATCTGCGACTCGGATTCCCTTTGATAGAAATCGTTTCGCCAGAGGAGGTAATTGAATATGAAGAGTGAGAAACAATGGGAGACGAAATCCCTTGAGTGGATTCATAAGGTTCGTGAAGAAATTGACAGAGAAATCAGGAAAGAAGGTATGACTCCGGCGCAGTGGATAAAAGACAGGGGCAAGATTGATGTTGATCTACTCTGCCAGAAACTGGAGTTAAAGAACTTTAAGATTGTCAAAAATAAGAAAGAGGTATAGTCATTGCAATTTTGGGGTCAGGTCTTGCTTTTTGCTATTTACTTTTTTCCTTTAGATACGAGCCAAGGTGTCTCAACAATCAACATCATAATTCTGGGATCAGCAGAGGAAGGTGGATTCAATGTATTGCTTTCGGCTCTGTTTTAAAAAACGCTTGTGGACCGTGTTGACAAAGAATATATAAAAAAGCAGAAGGTGTTAAAGAACAGGAGATGAAATAAAATGGCAAAATTGTCAAGCGATATTGAGATAAGACGGAAAGGTTTGAGTATTCTTTTTAAAGAGCTGGGAGAGGCAGATGCAATAAGATTTTTGTCTCAAATTACTTATGAAAAAAGGGATTACCTCAAACTTCAGGATGAATTATTCAAAGGAATGACTGTAGAGGAGATCTACAGGAGAGCTCAAACTTATCTTAAAAAGAAAAATAATAAGATGAAAAACCTACTCATGTTATTGTTGGCAGGATTACTAATTTTCATCCCCCTTAGTGGATGCACTGAAGGAGGACCGGGGACAATAACTGCTTTTTGTGGTGCTGCCAGCAAGCCGGCTATGGAAGAGACAGCTAAAGCCTTTGCGGGGAAGACGGGGACAATGGTTTACCTAAATTTTGGTGGTTCCGGGACCATGCTGTCACAAATGAAAATGTCTAAAAGTGGTGATTTATACATCCCGGGTTCGCCTGATTATATGAGAAAGGCTGGAAAAGACGGCGTAATTGACCCTAATACAGTGAAGATATTGTCTTACTTAGTTCCAGCCATCCTGGTTCAAGAAGGTAATCCCAAGAATATCCAAACGCTTTCGGATTTAGCCAGGCCAGGAATTAGGGTGGGAATAGGAGACCCAGGATCAGTTTGTGTTGGCTTATATGCGTATGCAATACTGGAGCATAATGACCTCGTAAATGAGGTACATAAAGCAAGAAGCATCGTTACCCATGCTGAAAGCTGTTCCAAGACTGCCAGCCTAGTGGCCTTGAAGGCAGTAGATGCCATTTTAGGCTGGCGCGTCTTCTCAGTGTGGCACCCCGATACCATAGATGTGGTTTATCTCAAGCCAGAGCAAATCCCAAGGCTCTCCTATATCCCCGGGGCAATATCTACATTTACCAAGGATAGAAAAAGTGCCCAAAAATTCCTGGATTTCCTGACCTCACCAGAGGGCCAAGAGATTTTCGCAAAGCGAGGATACATCGCCACCGAAAGTGAAGCAAGAAAATTCGCTCCCAATGCCGAAATTGGGGGAGAGTACAAACTTCCTAAGACCTATCAGCCACTGGTCAAATAGAAACCACCCTTGAGGACAACCGATGACCAAACTTCTGAAGGGCATTGCTGGCGAGAGAGCATTTAAAGGGGCGACTATTAGCGCCCTTGCTCTTCTATCCTTATTTTTTGTCGGCATTTTAATATCTATGCTCACCTATACCGACTGGAATACCTTCGCGTCTGTGCTCCTTTCCAAGGAAATCCTTTTTGCCATAAGGTTGAGCCTGGTTACCGCTACTTTAGCTACCATCATCTCCATACTGATAGCCATTCCCGCAGCCTACGCCATTTCCCAGAGTAGGTTCCCCGGGAAAGACATAGTAGATAGCTTGCTTGATTTACCCATCGTTGTGTCCCCAATAGCTTTAGGGGCGGCTTTACTGGTCTTTTTCAATACCCCAATAGGTGCCGGAATCGATGACCACATTCTAAAGATTGTTTTTTCTGTGCCCGGTATAATCCTGGCTCAATTTACTATAGTCAGTGCTTTAGCCACTCGTTTACTAAAGTCTACTTTTGATGATATTGATCCCCGGTTTGAGCAGGTGGCCAGAACATTAGGATATAGTAAACTGAAGGCGTTCTTTAAGATTACCTTACCTCTCGCCCGAAATGGCTTGATTGCTGCCATCATACTAACCTGGGCGAGAGCAGTGGGCGAATTTGGGGCCACAGTTACCCTGGCTGGGGCAACCACAATGAAAACGGAGACCTTGCCCATTGCCATATTTCTCAGTTTAGCTACCGCTGATGTGGAGAAGGCAATAGCGGTGATTTTTGTCCTCATTATAATTGCCGTAACCGCTTTAGTTATCGGGAGAATAGTTACCGGCAAAATGTATCGGATATGATCGATATTAGGAATCTTTCAGTAAATCTGGGTGATTTCTTCATAAAAGATATAAACCTAACAGTTGGTGATAAAAAATACTTTGTCATCCTGGGGCCGACAGGAGCGGGAAAAACTGTTCTCCTTGAATGTATTGCCGGGCTTCATAAAACAAAGGGAAGGATATTTTTAAACGGCACCGAGGTAACCGATCTACCCCCGGAGAAAAGGAATATCGGATATGTCCCTCAGGACTACGCCCTATTCCCCTTTCTCTCGGTAAAGGAGAACATCACCAGCGGTCTCAGAGCTAAAAAGATTCCGGAGGCAAAGGCTGCCCAGATGATTAACCGGATTACCAGCATCCTTGATCTAAATAAAATAATGGAGCGTTCCCCCCGGAACTTAAGCGGCGGAGAAAAGCAGCGAGTCGCCCTGGCCCGGGCCCTGGTTACCGAGCCTCAGTTTCTCCTGCTGGATGAACCTTATTCATCACTCGATGCCTGCATGCGCCACCAGCTCTGGGTGCAGATGCATAACCTCCACCGGGAACTGAAAAAGACCTGCCTGCACATAACCCACGACTTAGAGGAGGCATTCACCCTGGGAGAAGAGATTGCGGTGATGATTAACGGAAGGATTGAACAAATTGGAAGACCCGAAGAGGTATTCTATCATCCCCGCAATCAAGAGGTAGCGCGACTCTTAGAGCTTGGTAACATCCTGAGGGGGGAAGTAATGGACTTTGATCGAACAGACGACCGGATAAAAGTAAAATGTAAGGACTACTATCTCACCCTGCCCTACCGGGATGGGGTTCAAGTGAATAAAGAACTAAGCTTCTGTATTGCCCCGAATGAGGTAAAGGTAATCAGAGAGGGCCGGCCGATCCGGGACTCATTAAAGGATAACCTTTTTAAGGGGCGGATCGTGAACTCGGTATCCCACGGGATGAGCTATACCTTATTCTTTAAGACCGGAGACTCCCGGGATGCCGAGACTAAATACGACTTTGAGATCAAGCTGCCCGCACACAGTTATCTTAAATTGAATCTTGCCGAGGGAAAGGAGGTTATGGTCAGCCTCCGAAGGAAGGCTATCCATATTTTTGAGGATTAATTAACTTCCCCCTCACCTTTACCCCGATGGATCCCGATGTCCATCGGGAGGGCAAGCCCTCTCCCCCAGGGGAGAGGGGAGTATAAGAATTTCACTTATGCCATTGACTATAAAAGCAAATGACTTCATTTGAACGAATGTTAGCCGCGGTTTTAGGGCAAGAGGTAGACCGGATACCGGTAACCCCTATTATCTGCAGTGCCTCTCGCCAGATAACCGGGATCAGCTATGCCCAGTGGGCAACCGATCCGGATTTAGCTACCCAGTCACTTCTGCAGGCCCGGGAGCTCATCGATTTTGATGCCTTTATTACTTTATTTGATCTTTCGGTAGAGGCCGCTGATTTTGGGCAGAAAATCATCTATCCCCCTGATAATACCACTTATCCTGATTATAGTGATCATTTTATTAAAGGTATTGAGGATTACCACAAGCTCGAGTCGTTTTCCTGGAAGAGAGCCCAGAGGATGAAGAATATAATAAAAATAATAGAGAATTTAGTAGTCCTGAAGGGTAACGAGATCCCCACCGTAGGATTCCTCTGGGGTCCCCTGGGTGTGGTGGGTATGCTTCGCCGACCGAACAATCTCCTTACCGATATGGTAAGGCATCCCCAGGATGTGCATCGGGCTTTAAAGATCGTAACCGAGGTGCTCTGTGAGTATGCCTTTGCCCAGTGCCGGGCCGGGGCAATTCTGGTCTGTCTGGATACCCTTTATGCCTCGCAGAGTATGATCAGCAAAAAGATGTGGGAAGAGTTTGAGGGTCCCTACATCGCAAAGGTAGCTGAGACTATCAGAAAGCAAGGGAGTATGGTGCTCCTGCATAACTGCGGTGACCGCCCTTATTTTGATGTGCAAATTAAATGGCTCAAGCCGATTGCAATTAACTTTGCTGACCTGCCTGATGACTGCGCCGATGACCGAGAGCTTATGCAAAAATACGGGAAGAAAGTAGTCCTGATTGGTTATGTTGATACGTCCATCCTCTATCTGGGAAGCCCCGAGGATGTTAAAGCTGAATGTAAAAGCAAGATCGAGAGCCTGGGAAAGGGAGGGCGTTTTGTCCTGGCTCCGGGGTGTGAGTTCCCTCCCAATGGCCCTCTGGGTAATGCCCAGGCAATGATGGATGTGGCAAAGAATTACGCTAAGAGATAGTTAATAGGAGA
>JAUWWP010000290.1 GCA_030616835.1 Deltaproteobacteria bacterium
AGCACCTGCACCCCGTCGGTAGTGGCTCGGCTGGCCTGCTCGGTGAGCAGGATAAGGCCGGCGTCGGAGAGCGGCCAGGGCCTTTCTTCGTCCGCGGCCTGAGCCATGCTCTGGACCAGGGCCTTGCCGGATTCGGCTACCACGGCCATGTTGACGAGCATAAGCCGCACCTGGTCATAGTCCACGATCATGCGGCCTCCCTGGTATCTTTCCCTGGCATAAGCCTTGGCCGCTTCATACGACCCGTTGAGCACGCCAACGGCCAGGGCCGCGACCGCGGGCCGGAAGCCCGCGACCAGAGCAGGGTAGTTGGTTTCGGCGTCCGCGCACAGCAGGTTCTCGTCTGAGACCTCCACGCGGTTGAGCTCCACATCTGCCACCGGACAGTTCCTGAGCCCGAGGCTCAATACCGGCTCGCTGATGGAGATCCCCGTGGCCCTGACATCTACCAGGAAAAATGCGACATGCTCCCTGCCCTTCATCTGCGCGGGCAAGATCATGGCATCGGCCACCGGGGCCAGGGCAAGGTATTCGACCCTTCCCTTGAGGGAGTACCCGCCTCCTTTTTCCTCCGCGGCCAGATCATGAGGCAAGTCCGTGGGCAGATCATAGGCCGGGAAAGCGATCAGGGCCGATTGAATATACTTCTCAACCAGGGCCTGTGATCCCCACTTGACCAGGGCCGATTGCGCCAGGGAGTTTAAAAAGACCAAGGAGGCAAAGCTGGCGTCGGTCCGGGCGAGCGAGGAGATAATCTCGCAGAGCACCGCCATGCCCTGGCCGGTGCCGCCATGCGCCTCGGGCACCAGAACCTGGAGCAGCCCTACTTCCCTGGCCGCCTTGAGCGCGCCTTCGTTGAAGTCGGAAAAAGGATAATTGTCCAGCTCGATGGCCTTGGGCTTCAGTTCCTTATTGGCGAAGCGCTGGGCCAGATCCTGGAACGACTGAAGGTCTGATTTACTGGCAGAACTCATAACCACCCCCTTCTCATGTATCTGAGCTAAAAAACTTCCACCCCGGGCAGGTGCCGGGCAAAGTAGTGCTTGAAGATGTTCAAGCGGTTGAGCTGATTGGTGCCCTCGAAGATCTGGAGCAGCTTGGCGTCCCGGAACACCTTCTCGATGCCGCGGTCGTGGCGAAGGCCAGCCTGGGACAGGAGCTCCACCGCCAGGTGGCAGTTCTCCATGGCCATGTCCGACCCTACCACCTTGGCCATCGAGGACATGACCTGAATGCGATCGTCCTGCTCCGGTTGTATGGAGATCATCCGATCGAGCATTTTCTTGCGGAGCCAGGTTGAGTAGAAGAGCTTTTTGAAACCTTTGCTCTGGAAGATTCTTTTCACTAAATTTGTGTTCATGAATGCGGGTATGGATCGCATCATTCCGCCGCTTAAGTTCATCATCAGGGCGAAGGTAGCCTCGAGGTAGACTGAGCGAGCCATCATCACGTTCATGAACATGTTGGTGAGGATGGTCTGGGCCCATTGCTGGTGGACGAGGGTTCTGCCCTTGTGCTTGGTCTGCTTGGCCAGAACGAGCGAACGTTCAAAAGCGCCCCGGGCGGCACCGGTTGACCAGGCCCCAACCACGGTTCTGGTGATGCCGAGCACGCCATGAAGGAGTGACTTGAACTGGTCCCGATACCTTTCCTCGGGAAACTCGTCCGCGGCCAAGACTATGTTTTCCTCGGGCACGAAGCAATCCTCGAAGACCAGCTCGCTCGCCGGCCCGGCCCGCTGGCCCATCTTGCGTTCTTTCCGGCCCAGGGAGAATCCTTTGCTGTCGCCGGGCACCAGGAAGCAGCCGTGGTTGTTGACCGGATCCTTGAGATCAAAGGGCATGAGGATAACGTGGTCCGTAGCCATATGGCCGGTGCTGATGAACACCTTACGCCCGTTGAGCACGGCCCCGCCCGAGACCCGCTTGGCCTGGCACATGAGCCTGGCCTTGGGATAAAGCTCGATCTCCTCCACGTCGGTCCCAGCCGTGGGTTCAGTGATGGCGCAGTCGATCATATATGGCTTGTCGGCCTTCTCATTGGCTACGATCTTCTGCGCTACCCGGTCCAGGACCTCCATGTTAAGGGTCATCATCAATGCTGCCAGGCCCAGTCCGTGCCCACCCATGAGTCCGGAAAAGGCACTGTCCACCGAGCCCGTCTCCTCCACGAGCGGGGTGGACAGGCCCAGCGCCCCGCCATTTCCACCCATGAATTTGGGGATGAAGTTAGAAAGGTGGCCGTGCTGCCCGGCCAGGCGGACCAGTTCCCAGCTGAGGTAGTGAGGATCCTCCGCGTGTTTGCGATCCTCGGAAAGGACCAACGGAGCCAGATGCTCCCGGCAGAAATGGCGCTCCTCCTCCAGGGATTTCCTGGTCTGCTCTATTAGCCTGCGATCATACTTGTGCAGGGCCATCAGGCTGAAGAAATGATCATCAAAAGCGAATAGCTCCTCGCGATCAAAGTCTACTGACGTCATGGGTCTTTCCTCCTTTCAGTGCCCTCCGATGAATTTAAGCTCGGGTCCACCCTCAGGGTTCGCCTTAACCGCCCTCGCTACGAAAACCCTCGCGGTCACTCCGGCTCCCCGCGCTCAGTATACCGGAATTTGCCTATCCTTTCTACTTACCAGATAGTATCCGCAGATGACAATATTTCGTTCTTGTCCAAAAAAAGAAACCGAAATATGGCCCCCAATTCTTTTTAGTTACCACCAGATTACCGGCTTAATAGTGATTGTTTAGTAGTTGTTCCCATTCTTTTTCAAACTGGGATTTCATTAACTCTTTGTTCCTATCCGACATGAAAGAAGCACGGATACCATTCATACTCAAACTTTTCAAGTCACTTACCGTAAAACCAAGTTTCTGAGCTAATGCTAAATATTCTTGATTAATCGAGGTATTGAACATAGTAGGATCATCCGAGTTCACCGTCACCATTAATCCCTGCTGGAAATATTGTTTTATCGGGTGAGACTCTAAACCCGCGCAAACCCTGGTCCTCACATTGCTAATCACACAGAGTTCTAACGGAATCTGTCTTTCCTTGAGCAGAGATACGAGTTGCGGGTCCTCATTGGCCCTTACCCCATGACCAATCCGCTCAACCCCCAATTTCTCAATAGCGGCCCATATCGAGTCAGCTCCGGCTGCTTCACCCGCATGGGCAGTGAGTCTGAAACCTCGCTTTTTCGCCTCTTGGTAAATAAAAGCATAGGGATCGGCGGGAAAACTCTGCTCACTCCCGCCAAGCCCGATACCGATAATCCCTTTGCCCAGATAGGGCATAAGTTCTTCTAAGTGTTGCCTGCCTATCTCTGGTCCATGGTCTCTTATGAGATCTACGATCAATTCACTTTGAATGCCAAAATCACGATTCGCCCTTTCTTTGCCTTTAATTAAACACTCAGTGATCCCTGGTACCGACAGACCTTGTCCCCGATAATCGCCGGGAGCATAGAAAGCCTCAACATACCTGACATTTTGTTTATGAAGGTTGCCCAAAACCTGATAAGCTATTTCTTCAAAGTCTCTTTCTTCTTTGATGAAGGCATTCATCCACCTCCATACTTTAATAAAGTGGGCAAAATTCGTGTAAGTAAGTTTTTTTCGTAAGTCGTCGAGGGTCTTAATTGATGATTCTTTTCCATTTCTTTGGATAAGATTAAACAGTGTCTCCAAAGGAATAGCTCCTTCCAAATGGAGATGAAGCTCTATCTTAGGTATTTCTGTTATTATTTTTTCTATTTTATTAGCGAAACTTGTATTCACCTAAATATCTTCCTCTAATAACATCTTTTCTCGATCTTTACTATAGCAAAATATCATTGAGATTTGGAGGTTATTATTAGAATTATGCCTTTATTCTTATCTCCTGGCTGGTATAATTCATTTATTATTCTCGGTCGCCCTGTTGACCCCTGACCCCTTTCCCCCGATCCGCAACTGACCAAATTCCCCTCCCCTTAATCCTGAATCCTCGACTCCTCGAATCCCCCCTGTCCTACGAAGCCTTGGCGAAGTAGGATGGCGAAGCAGGGCCTCCTGCCCCTGTCTAGTTCGGCAGGAGCCTTGGTCGCCATAGCCTTGGCGAAGGCGACTTGCCTCCTGCCCCTCTCACCCAACCTCC
>JAUWWP010000588.1 GCA_030616835.1 Deltaproteobacteria bacterium
GGACTACCTCCGGAAAGAGCGGCAAACACCCACCCCGCCGTACTCAAGGCAGTTATTGAGCTTGCTCAGGAGGCCGGAGGCAGTGTCAGTATCGGTGACAGCCCCGCCCTGAACTCTGCCCTGGCCGTGGCCAGGAAATCGGGCAATCTGGAGGTTGCCCGGGAAATGGGGGTTCCGGTAATTAACTTCGAGGACTCAGTGGAAGCCCGGGTTCCCGAGGGCAAGATCTTCCGGAAGATTGAGGTAGCAAGGGAGGCGATTGAGGCCGATGTAGTGATCAACCTGCCCAAACTCAAGACTCATGATGTGGTGCCCCTTACCCTGGCGGTAAAAAACATCTTCGGCTGTGTTGTGGGCAGGAATAAGGCACGCTGGCATGTCCAGGCAGGCCACGCTATTAGCTATTTCGCCCGGATGCTGGTCGAGCTTTGCGCTCTGATCAACCCTGCCCTCAACATTATGGACGGGATTGTCGGGATGGAAGGCAATGGCCCCCGAAACGGTGATCCCAGGCAAATAGGTCTGATCCTGGCCTCTCCGGATGCCGTAGCCCTGGACCGGGTGGTCCAGGAGATCTTAGGGCTCAGGCAAGAAGACCTGCTTACCACGGTAATCGGGGGTGAGATCGGCCTGGGGGAGAGTGAGCTTAGTAGGATTGAATGCCGGGGTGAAAAGATTGAGCAGATTAAGATCGATGGGTTTAAGCTCCCCATTCGCACCCCGCAAACACAGATATTAGGAAAGATTCTCCGCTGGCTGCTTAAGGATAGCTTTACCTACCGGCCGGTCATTGATCACCGGACCTGCTCTCTCTGCGGGGTCTGCCTGGAGGCCTGCCCGATCAATATTATCAGTTATAAGCCGGATGCCTCTACGCAGGAGGAAAAAGAGAAGCTCGTGCACATTGATTATCAGCTCTGCATCCACTGCTTCTGCTGCCAGGAGAACTGCACCGAGGGGGCGATTACCGCCCGGCAGGGCTGGCTGGCCAGTGTGCTCAGCCGGCTCGGGATCTCATAAACTATTGGTTTAGCTATTCGTTATTCGGTTACGCTGCTCGTTTCGTCTTTCGTCACTAGGTTGCGCTCTCCCTTAACCATTATACGAACCCCGATACCAAATGTAGAGCGGGCTTCTCCC
>JAUWWP010000232.1 GCA_030616835.1 Deltaproteobacteria bacterium
AAATTCAAAATCCCAATTAGCCAAATTCAAAACTAAATGGTAATAAATCTTAAAGCCTACTTCGTCCGCCTGAGGCGCCTGAGAGGAGCGGGTCGGATGGCCTACTTCGCCATAGTGGCTACGAAGGCTGAAAATCCGACCCCTACAATCAAGCCCCTACAGCGTCTGGTGAATTTGCATGCAAAAAGGGCCGCAGCCTCCGAAAGACTGCGGCCCTTTTTGGTAGCGGGGTCTGGAATTGCTATAGAATATATTAGGGCATAAAGAGAAAAAAAGGAGCGTTCTAATTTCCGGCTAAAATATTTTCTTAAGACCCCTTTCTATTCCCTTCCTAAGTTCGTCCTCTTTTTTCTTCTTCTCTCTTTTAAGCATTCGATCTATCTCTTTTTTGCCTTCATTAATTCGGCCATCAACTATATTTGATTGCTCCTGAACAAGAGTTGCATTGGCCAGTATTCTCTTATTTAACTCATTTTTTCTGTTATTAAAATTCCTCAAAAGCTCTTTCTGCTTTCCGTCAACAATGTTATCAAGTTTATCCCTTATTTGCTTTTTAGCTTCGTTTAACTTCTTTCCAAAAATTGCCTTAATCTTTTTAGCTATTACTTTATCTAAATTGGAAGTAACTTGAAATTTCAAGCTATCGGGCCTGCCAGATAATTTTCCCCTGAGAGTTAACAGATCAATACTTGAAAAAGCATCATTCATAATATATTCAAAGCTATTCTTCTTGAGACCTTTCTTGGTAGCAAATTTAAGTTTTCTTGCCTCAGCGGTAATCACACTTTCGAGGTAATCCTCTTCTAAAGAAAATGTGGTACTCAGGTCAGCTTTACCTTTTGTAACTTTAGAAGGTATGTGCTGGACATCCCCTAAGCTGGCGCCTTTCATATCTATACCTTTTACGGTCACAACAAAATTATCTTTTGGTTTTTTTGTTACATGATTTATTGAACCTTTAAATGAAATATCTGATAACTTATGTTTCTCAAACTTCCCGGAAAGGTCAATTTTGGTAGGTCTTCCGTATAACGGCTGGTTGGATGTAATATCAGTAATCACGCCTTTAAAGCTCAAGAATTCTTCTTTTTCCCCGGAAACATGAATCTTTTTTACTAAAAACTTAGGTAATATCCTTTTTAGGGGAAACTTAATGTCTCTTCCTTTTCTTCTTTCCTTCTTTATCTTCTCCTTCTCCTCTTCACCTTTGGGAGGCATATATTTTCTTGACATCTCTATCCAATAAAGGGCCTTGTGAACCCTTCCTACCCAGAGAGGTCCAAAGATAACCTTGCTTATGTTTCCGGTCTCCAGACTTTCAAGCTTTAATTTACCAAGAATAAATTTGTAATCACTGTTTTTTATTTCCTCAATCTTCTTTATGGTCTTCCCTACATAAGTGAAATCTTCATTAAAAGACCTCTGGGTATCCTTGACCTCTTTCTTAATCTTATTCAAGGATCTCTTGATTTCCTTTAGTTTATCTATCGTTTCTTTAACTTTTACAATATCTTCTGCTGTTTTTATTTTAACACTTCTAATGCTCTTTACATTCTTATTTATCCTGTCAACTTCCTTCTTGGTTTTAAGCCCTTTTATCCTCTCATCCCATTCTTTGTGCTTTGTATCTACATTTTTCTTTATATCCTCTATCTCCTTTATGGACTTCAGCTCACTGAGATCAATAAAATCATCGATCTTTATTTCTTTACTTAGAGCATCTAAATTGCTAATCGGCAAAGCAGAAGCTTCTTTAACAATCATATCCTTGGTAGAATCCATAAGTTTTGCAACTGCGCTTTTTTCCTCTTTCCTCTTCTTCTTTGGAGGCAATTTTCCGGAAGTCTTTCTCTTGGTACCCCATTGGATCCCGGAGCATGTCATCTCATTGATAATTACTTTTTTAGATAAAATCGGGATGGGCTCAATAGTCATCTTCACGGTATCTATTTCAAATAAATTCTTCCATTCATCGGAAGAATCTGCCGCCTGTATTTTTCTCATCTCCATAGATAAAGGCTTAAAACCAAGATCAAGTGCTCCAATCTCAAATTTTGCCCGAAATATCTTCTCTCCCGTCTTCTCAATAGCTCTTTTGACAAGATTGTCCAGGAAGAAGATATTAAATACAACAACCAAACCGATTAGAATAGCTATGGGAATAAAAGCTTTCCAGCGCATATCTACCTCTTAAAATGTGTCCTTTATCTTCATATACCATCGATATAATTTGTTTGCCTTAATTATCTTTACTATTTTCATCTTTTCTATTTTTGCTTTTAAGCTTCTCCGATAAGAGATAACTCCTACACTGGTTAAAAGAAAGATTGGAAGAAGCAGTAAAATAGAGATAACCAGACTTCCTAAAACAACTGTATTATTAAATTTAAAGAAAGGAACGATTGGCATGTTATAAAGTTTGGTCCAAAAAGGGATGAGGGCGTCGACTTTAACTAAAAGATAATACCCTAAACTATGCGCAAAGGGGTCGATAAGATAACCTATCATGCCAAAGACAAGAGTAGAAAAAATAGCAGTGCTTATGTTAACCCTTATGAGCAAAATTAAGATAGCTATTATACTATTATGCAGGCAAAAGAACGGTGAAAATCCAATTATAGAACCGAGTGCCATGCCACCGGCAATCTCTCCGGGAGCAACATCGGCATTTAAAATCTTGATCAGCTTCTTAATAAACTCTAACCAAAACATAATCCCACCCTTTAATTAATCCATTTCGTTCAATGGCAGAAATATATCAAAACTCGACACGATTGTAAAGAAAAAAATAGCCGCCCCATTTGGAGAAAATTAGCTTTATTAATATCAGCACTTGTCCTGAGCCTCTCGAAGGAATAGAAAAAAATGTTGATTGCTGAGACCTGCCTCCTACTTCACCCAGTTTGGGCACAAACGAATATGCTGGGATCGGCGGAATTAAAATAGAAAGCCAGTAACTTATTGAAATTACTGGCTTTTATTTGGTAGCGGGGTCTGGATTTGAACCAGAGACCTCCGGGTTATGAGCCCGACGAGCTACCTGACTGCTCCACCCCGCGTTAAACAAAATCACAAGTTTTATCAATATTTAACATACCTAAAATTTTATCAACTGTCAAGAAAAAATCAAATCCGAAGGGCTTTTAGCCTCTTTATCTCTTCCCGGTTTAGATACCGATACTCTCTCGGCTTTAAATCTCCCAGCCGGAGAAAGGCAAGGCCTACCCGCTTAAGCCTTAAAACCGGATGACCGATCGTCTGACACATTCTTTTGACGAGCTTGTTACGCCCCTCGGTCACGGTAAGCTCCAGGCAGCTCTTCCCCTCCCTCTTCTCAGTCAACTTGACCTTTGCCGGCGCGGTTATCCCGTCTTCTAATCTCACGCCTTCTTTTAGCCTTTTTATCTCCCTGGCCGAGGGAACTCCTCTCACCTTAACCCAATAAGTCTTGGGAATCTGGTAGCGGGGATGGGTGAGCTTCTCGGTAAGCTCCCCATCATTGGTCAGAAGTACCAGACCGGAGCAGTCCCAATCCAGCCTCCCCACCGGGTAAACCCTTCCTTTTACTCGGCTCAGAAAATCGCTAACAACTGTCCTTCCCTTCGGATCCCTCAGAGTTGTAAGGGATCCCCTCGGTTTATTAAGCAGAAGGTAAACCCGGGGCTCGCTCCTGCCGATCGGCTTTCCATCCACCCGGATTCGATCCCGGCTCAGATCGGCCTTCTGTCCGGGTTTGGTAACAATCTTCTCATTTACCTCCACCCTCCCTTCCCGGATCAGCCTTTCTGCTTCTCGGCGGGAGGCAACTCCTCCCCGGGAGATAAGCTTCGCCAGCCTTTCCATTCACCCCCGGTATTAATAGATTTCAGATTGGAGATTTCAGATTGCAGATACAAAATCTAAAATCTAACAGCTGTAATCTACAATCTATATTTGGTTTCCTCCCCCTCTAATTCCTTCAACTCTCTCAGGGTGGGAAGTTCGGAAAGGGCTTTGAGACCAAAGGTCTCCAGAAATTCCCGGGTAGTTCCGTAAATCAAGGGGCGGCCCGGGGCATCCTTTCTCCCCAAAATTTTTATTAGCTTCCGAAGCAAAAGGGTGTTGAGCACCCCACCCACATCCACCCCCCGAATTCGCTCAAGCTCCGATCGGAGAATCGGCTGCTTATAGGCAATAATGGCCAGGGTCTCCAGTGCTGGCTGACTTAGCCGGCTGGGCCGAGTTCGGTTTAACTTCTTGATCCAGGGAGTGAATTCAGGCTTGGTCCGAAACTGATACCCGCCTGCTACCTCTTTCAATGAGAAACTCCGATTCATCTGAGTATACTCTACTACCAGTCCATCAAGTATCTGTTTCAGCCGTGACTTATCCTCTCCTTCCAGAATCCTCTTTATCTCATCAATACTTAAAGCGCTCTCGGAGACAAAGAGCAGGCTCTCCACAATTGCCTTGAGCTCATCAGTATTCATCAATATCCACCCCTTTCTCCCTTATCGCCTCTAACTTTCCCTTGCTCAGGGCCGGGTAGATCCGGATAGTACCGAAGGACTTCCCCTGATAGGCCCGGATTAGCCTCAACCTCATCAGCTCCAGGAGAGCCAGAAAGGTAACGATAACCTCTGGCTTCGAGGAGATGGGAGTAAAAAGGGATTGAAAGGTTAAGCTCTTCGCGGCAGTGAGCATATCCAGAAGCTGATGGATCTTCTCGGTAACGCTCAGCTTATCCAGAGTAATCTCATGGACGAGATCCTCGGGAACCTCTTCTAAAATCCTCCGGAAGGCCTCGACTAAATCGTAAGTAGAGGCCTCAATCAGGGTCTCAGTCCCGATCTGAGCCTTAAGTTCCTCGGGAGTGAACTTCCGGGCAAAGACATCCCTCTCCAGCAGTTCCCTATCCTGGAGTTGCGAGGCTGCCTCCCTATACTGCTGATACTCCAGAAGCTGCCTGACCAGTTCT
>JAUWWP010000197.1 GCA_030616835.1 Deltaproteobacteria bacterium
AAAATGCAAATGTCTGTCCTGAGCGATGTCGAAGGGATTGAATTGGGATTTAAACCAGGATAAAACGGGTGCTGTTCATATTAGGCAGGGAATGGCAAGGACTTGCCCCGATGGACATCGGGGAGTACAGGGAATATAAGGGAATAGCCCTGATGAAGTAGTCAAAGGCACACTTCACCGGACAGGCAGGGAATAGTCCGCTTGAGGCGGACTACGAAGGACAGGGGGGGAAAACAAACTTCGACCTGTAGCCACTACGCCAGTGTCCTATTCTACCCCCTTTTTTCCATTTGTTAAGGAACTATAAAAATGTTTAGGCCGAAATTTGCTATTACACCAAAAGTAAACAAGGCGCTTGTTGAGATAGAGCGGGTACGGGGATTTCTTGATGCGGTGAAGTTGAAAGATGACTGGATTGCCGATATGCAGAAACGGGCTTTGATTTTGGAATCACATCACTCAACACATATTGAAGGAACCGCATTAAGTCTTGAGCAGGCTAAAAGCATTTTAGAAGGGAAAAAAGTTAAGGGTGTTAACCGGGATGATGAAAAAGAGCTTTTGAATTATAAGAAAGCAATGGATTTTATTTCAAAGTATCTGGGTAAGGATACTCCTATTACCGAAGGACTTATCCGGGAGCTTCACAAAATTACGGTTAAAGGTGTTCGGGGTAGTCAGGCAGACCCAGGCAATTATCGCAAAATCCAGAACTACGTCATTAATTCTCGGACTCGTGAGGTTATTTATACCCCACCACCGCCTTTAGAAGTTCCTCATCTTATGAAAGAATTTGTGGACTGGATAAATAAAACAGAAGAAGTATCACATATTCTCGTTGCTGGTGTTACTCAATTTCAATTTGTGCATATTCACCCGTTCATTGATGGTAACGGCAGAACTGCCCGGCTTCTTTCAACTCTTATTCTCTACAAAACAGGCTACGATTTTAAACGACTGTTTACCATCTCGGAGCATTATGACAAAGACCGTCCGAACTACTACCAAGCGATCCAATCTGTCCGTAAGAATAACATGGACATGACGGCTTGGCTTGAATACTTTGTTGAAGGATTGCGGTCACAGATGTCTGAAATTCAAGAAAAAGGCAAGAAGATCATTGGTTCAGAGAAAATTATTAAAGCCCTACAAAGTTATGAGTTAAATTTTCGGCAAGAAAAGATTATCCGATATCTTGTGATTAATGAACGAATTAATAACGAGCAGTGCCAGAAACTGTGTGGGAGCATACGGCGAACAGCGACAAGGGATTTATCTTCACTTGTGCAAAAGGGTCTTCTTGTGATGAAAGGCGAGCTTAAAGGTGCTTATTACATTTTATCGCCAACCGTACCAAGAATATAGGACATTATAGGACACGGATATAGGACATTATGGGACATTTCTACAGGACATTACCGTGACCTGCTTAGGTTGGCAATTGGGTGGGCATTTAAGGGAGAATCAGGGTAAAAGCTTGACTATTGCCTAAGTTGTTTTATGGCAAATGATGCCGCAGCTTAATATGGACGGGGTAGGGGGTCAAATCTTTATTATTGACAAATGAGAATAAGGAAGGCTCCCTTCGATTTCGCTCAGGGCAGGCAGGCCCGCACTCTGGACTATTTACTAAGTTGTTTTATGAATAATTCCGGGGACATAATACTTATTTCTCGGCAGGGTCAGGACAAGAGGCGGGCTGCAAAAGGAGGGACATTACTCAGGCCTCCAGCAGTGCTTTTAAGTTATCTAAATAAGCCCGGGAAGCCCCACCCACCACATTGTGCTTCTTTATGGATTTAATAATTGTCTTCAGACACTCAACGATCTCGAAGCTCGAATAGCCGCTGTTTTCCTTAAGGAAATTATCCAGATTCTCCGAGGCTCTCTGGTAGATTAGCTTTTCTCCCGGGGATAACCTGCCGGCAAAAGGCTTTTTCTTATACTTAGGAGTTAGGGCTATCAGGGCATTGATGGCACTTTGATCGGTAATACTCTCTCCGCCGTAAGAGGCTCGGTCGGTAATTGAGGCCTGATAGATCCCTTTCTCCACCTCCAGGATAAGCGATGCATATCTTTCTTCCTTCCTGCTCACCCTGGGCTTATCCGAAGCCAATCCTTTAATCCTTAGCTTTTTTACCATAACTTCCTACCCTTCAATTTTATAACCTAAATTAACTCCTAATGCAACTAAATTCAAACCCACTTCTTTTTTTAATCGGGCTTCCTTAATCTTGGCAGTGAATCTTAGTTGATAATTCCAGCCGTATCTTTGTTCCTTCGTAATATCAAATATCAAAAATTAAAAATTAAAATTATTGAATTATCTTTCAGCCTTCGTAGCAACTTCGGCGAAGTAGGCTTTTGCATTTTGATTTGTCATTTTGCATTTTGATTTTTACACTTTGATTCTTTTACAACCGCAACCGATTAGCCCAACCTATATCTTCCGAGTATTATCAACCACTAAAGGGTCACAAACCTAAATTATGGCTTGCAAAAAACCGGGATTGAAGGTATATTTTTAGCTAATTCGGGCACATTTTTATAGGTTAGGAAATGCCGGCAAATCTAACCCCTGACTACTTCGCTGCTGAAAAGGAATATCGGGCGGCCAAGACCATCCCCGAGAAGATCCGGGCGCTGGAAGAGATGCTTGCCATAATGCCCAAGCATAAGGGAACCGACAAGCTCCAAGGTGACCTGAAAAGAAAAATATCCCGACTGAAGATGGAGGCCCGGAGAAGGCCGGCAACCAAAAGAGGTTATACCTATTATGTGAAAAAGGAGGGCGCCGCCCAGATTTTCTTAATCGGGCCCCCCAATACCGGAAAATCCAGGATCCTGTGCCAGCTTACCAGTGCTGTTTCCGAAGTAGCTGATTATCCCTATACTACCCGCAAGCCACTGCCGGGAATGATGAATTTTGAGAACGTCCAGATCCAATTAGTCGATGTCCCTCCGGTATCAAATGAACATAGGGTAGCCTGGCTTCCGGGTATTATCAGGAATGCCGACGCTCTCCTGCTAATTGTGGATCTGAGCAGGGAAGACCTGCTTGAGCAGGTAGAGACCGTCACCGGGGAGCTCGAAAAATCGAGAATTAGACTTATCGGGAAGCACTTAGAAGAGGACAGCGATGAGGAGATGCTCCATCTGCGCACATTAGTCGTCGGCAACAAGAATGATTCACCGGGAGCAGAGGAGAATCTTCAGGTCTTAAAGGACCTATATGCAGAGAAATTCCCTCTGGTTGATATTTCTGCCGGGGAGAACTCTAACCTGGATAAGCTGAAAAGGGAGCTCTTTAACCTGCTGGATATCATCAGGGTCTATACCAAGTCTCCGGGGAAGAAGCCGGATTATGATGATCCGGTAATCCTTAAAAAGGGAAGTACCCTGGCCGACTTTGCTACGGCAATTCACAAGGACTTTGCTTTCAAATTAAAGTTCGCCAGGATATGGGGCGCTAACAAGTATGACGGGCAGAAGATTCAAAAAGATCACACCCTCAAAGACGAAGATGTGGTTGAGCTCCATATCTAAACCTTAATCTCCTTCCATTTCTCCGAGCGGAAGCGAAAGAAGACAATGATATCCCTTACCGCATAATCCACCAGAAGCATCATCCAGGCCCAAAGGATAGGCAGGTTTATTACCCCCGCAAAGAAGTAAGCCAGAGGAAGCCGGAATAGATAGAATCCTACTGAGATTGCATAAAGTGGCCATTTGGTATCCCCGGCTCCCCGGAGTGCCCCTCCGAGCGTGAAATCAATCGCCATCATCGGCTGGGCTGCCGCCAGAATGCGGACGAATATTGCCACCAGGGCAACCACCTCCGTATCCTGAATAAACAGGTATCCAATCGGACGGGCGGCAAGAAAAAAAACAACCCCGATCGCAGACATAACGGAGGTAGCCAGCCGGCAGGCCTCCCAGGCACTCTTCTTTGCCTTCTCCGGAAAGCCTACGCCGAGGTTCTGCCCCACCAGTGTCGTTGCTGCTGCCGCAAAGCCAATCCCCGGCATAAACGCCAGAGTAAGAATCCTTACCCCGATGATATAGGCCGCAACCGGTTTTGTTCCAAAAAGTGCCATGATCCTGAGATAGATCAAAAACCCGACCTGGAGCAATACCTGGGAGAGTGCCACCGGTAGGCCGATGCGCAGGATCCGCTTAATCAGAGCCCAATCAATATTGAGAGGGAATAGAGATATTGATAAAATTAATTTTTTACTCATAAATAGGAACACGAATATAATCATACCCACACATAGAGAGCCGGCGGTACCAATTGCTGCTCCGGTAACCTCCAGCCGGGGAAATCCAAGTTTCCCGAAGATAAGCACATAATTTGCCCCCACATTTATAACATTTATGACTATGCTGATATAGAGAGGGGTTCGGGTATCACCGGCTCCCTGGAGGCCAGCGGCAAATATGATGCCTACCGATAAAAATACCGTCGCCGCCATAATTATCTGGATATAGGGAGTCCCTAACTCGGCAACCTCGGGCTCCAGACGGAATAGGGCAAGGATATCGCGGGCAAAATAGATCCCTGGCACCATGGTTACTACCGAAAAGATTACTGCCAGGATCGTTGATTGTTTGAGGACTTCCTGAGCAGTCCCTTTATCCTTTGCCCCCACTGAGCGGGCAACCAGGGCAACGGTTCCGGCAGCGATCGCAAACAGAAGCACCATTACCACGCTGAAGATGTGCCCTCCCAGTCCGACCGCGGCTACTGCCTGGGGCCCCAGCCTTCCCACCATAACCGTATCAACTATCTCTACCAGGTTGAATAAAAGCATATTGAGCAAGACCGGCCAGGCAAGGACCCAGATCTGACCCCGAACCGTGGGTATTGTTAGAATATCAACCTTCGGCGCAAAGATTGATTCCCGTCTTACCGGCTCATCTTCGATCATAAATTACCCTTCTAATTAGGGATATGATGGGATTATGTCCATTAATGAGGACAACGGTTTTTATTAAATCAACTACTTCAAAGAATATCAATAAAAAAACACTTGACCAAATCCCAAATCAATAAAATCCCAATATCTCAAATCCCAAAAGTAGGGGCAATTCATGAATTGCCCCCACTTCGTGTAATTCGAGTAATTCGTGGTTCAATCCGCCTAAGGCGGACCAATTCAATCCCTTTGACAGAGTTTATCCCGAGCGAGGCCGACAGGCTCAGGATAATTTGCACTTTGCAATTTTCAATTTGACAATAACAAGGGAAAGGGTAAAATATAGGAAAGGAAGGAGATTAAGCCAATGAAGAAAGTCCTTATTTTTAGCACGACAGTAATTTTTTTGCTGGGACTGTTCGGGCTGAGCTACACCGATGCCTCAGGTGAAGTTAAAGTAGCTGAGAAGGAAGTAAAGGGGAATGCAAAGAAGAAGACCGAGGGAAAGATGCCGAAGGTCAAAAAGAAGGAAATACCCAAGGCCAAAGACAAGAAGATCCCGGCAGCTCCTGTTTATTCCGAGTCCATTGAGAGGCAAAGCATAGATTCTCATTCAGCCCCTGCTCATCCCGAGCCAGTTGAGAGGCACAGCATGGATTTTCATTCTGGCTATAGTGCCTTCCCAAAATTCATCAGAAACAAAATAGATCATCCCAAAAAACTTAACTTTTCCGGACCAACATTTGGTCTTGCTTATACTTACCATGGTAAGGGGGGAATAAATGGAATCTTTTCCACAAGGTTCTCACTTGATTGGTTTGATA
>JAUWWP010000444.1 GCA_030616835.1 Deltaproteobacteria bacterium
CAACCCGAATCAAGGAAACCGAGGTTGTCCTGATGAGGCTCCTGGTCGAAGCCAGGGAAAAAGAGGCAAGCACAAGGGTGATCGCATCCCTGAGGCCTTATAACCCTGAGGGGCTAAGCCTCATCCACTCTCTCGAGTATATCCCGGATAAAAGGTTGTGGATGGTCAATGGCTCCGCAGCCCTTCTTACTATGGAGGCTCCCGATAGCGCCTCCACCAGCGACTACCGGAGGGGAGATGTCTCGCTTCACCTTAACCGGGAAGATAAGAAGCTAAAGGCCCACTGCCCTGCCGGCCTTGCCACCGGTGAATGCTCCTATAACATCTCCCTGAAAAAAGGCGACTCCCTCTCCCTTCACTTCATCGCACCCGTCAGGGAAGGTATTAAACCAGAGGATGCCACTTCCCTGGTCAAGAATTTCGATTATACCCGGGCCTTTGAGGATGCGGTTTCGCTTTTTGAGGAGCGGATCAGCAGGGGAATGGAGGTATCACTTCCCGATAAGGCCCTTGAGGATTCCTTCCGGGCCAACCTTGCCTATATGCATCTTCTGGATGACGGCGATTACATCTGCCCCGGCCCCCTCACCTATCATCATTACTGGTTTCGCGACTCGGCCTACCTTATCAACTGCCTTGATAAGCTGGGCTACCCCGATCAGGCCCGACGGAAGCTGCTTAAGTATCCGGAAAGGCAGGAGAGGGACGGTTACTTCCGATCCCAGAAGGGGGAGTGGGACTCCAACGGCCAGGCTATCTGGCCAGTCCTTGAGCACCACCGCCTTCATGATGATCGCGATCTTATCGAGACCCTCTACCCTGCTATCTCTCGCGGCGCCGAGTGGATAGAGAGGAAGCGCTCCCGGACCAAGGATAGGCCGTCAATGCACCACGGCCTCCTTCCCCCGGGACATAGCGCCGAGCACTTCGGGCCGAACGACTACTTCTACTGGGACGACTTCTGGGGCATCGCCGGGCTCCGGGAGGCCATCGCCGCCGCCGATATACTCGGAAAGAAGAAAGATGCTGATACTTTCGGCAGATACTTAAGGAGTTTCCAAAGAGACCTCGGAGCATCCCTGAAAGGCGTTGAGGAGAGACTGGGAGAACCTATCATCCCCGCCTCTCCTTACCGCCGGATGGACTCGGGAGCGATAGGAAGCGTTGTTGCCCTCTACCCGCTGAGAGTTCTTGATCCCTTTGACCCGCGCCTCGTGAATACAATAAGGTTCCTCCGCGAGGAATGCCTCTCCGAGGGGGCGTTCTTCCAGAATCTTGTCCACTCCGGGCTTAACTGCTATCTCACCTGCCACATAATCCAGTGTTTGATCTATCAGAAAAGCGCAGAGATCTGGCCGATGATCGAGCGGCTGCTGGAACTTGCGACCCCGACCTTTACCTGGCCGGAGGCCATCCACCCGATCACCAAGGGCGGATGCATGGGAGATGGCCACCACGGATGGGCCGCCGCCGACTGGCTGCTCATGATCAGAAACCTGCTTTTCTTCGAGGAGGGAGAGGACCTGGTGATTACCCCTGCGCTCCCGCAGATATGGTTTGAGAGCCCCGGGGAGATAAAGGTCAGGCAGGCCCCCACATACTTCGGCGAGCTCGCTTTTGCGATAAAGCTCCGGAAGAGCTCGGCAACCCTCAGCCTTTACCCCAAGTGGCGGAAAAGACCGGTCCGGGTTCGCTGGCACCTACCCTTCAAGAAAATCAGCGCACTCGAGAAAGAAAAGGCAAGGATCGAGGACGGAGCCGCCATATTCTCCCCGGACATAAAGGAGCTAACCGTCATATGGGGGGAGAGCTAAGCCCATGGATCTGGAGTGGCGGATAATTGAGGGAAGCATTAAGTTTAAGGTGGAGCCCTAATCCTTATTCTTTCAAATCTCCTTAATTAAAAACTAAAGCTCTGACCCCAAAACCTCTTTATATTTTGCTACAAAAATGGGAAAGACCTTCTTCAAAAATTTGACATGCTCATTATAATATGGGCGATATTGAACTTAGTCCGGAAAGAGGAGAAGAAGTGAACAGACGGCAGTTTTTGGGAATATGTGCAGGAACGACCGCAAGCCTGTTGATCTTGGGGCCGGGGGCATTGGCGAAGCGGCTCCGAAAACCCAACATTATCATCATCATGGCCGATGATCTGGGCTACGGTGATCTCGGGTGCTACGGGTCCGAGGCCATCGCCACTCCCAGTATTGACCGTCTGGCCAAGGGGGGAGTGAAACTCACTTCGTTCTTCTCCTCGGGTCCGGTGTGCTCTCCCTCCCGGGCAGGCCTGCTCACCGGCAGGTATCCTCCCCGTACCGGGGTCACCAATGTGTTCTTCCCCAGCGAGAATCCCCTAGTCACGATACCGATGCACACCTTTTTCCGACTGCCTCCGGGCATGGACACCGATGAGATCACGCTCGGCCAGGCCATAAAATCCGCGGGCTATGCCACTGGTTGCCTCGGGAAATGGCACCTGGGAGATAAGGAGAAATACCGGCCTCACCACCGGGGTTTCGACTACTACTTCGGGGTCCTGTACTCAAACGACATGACCCCCTTGAAGCTGTACCGCAACGACGAGGTGGTGGAGAAGCACCCGGTGGACCAGAACTACCTCACCCGGAAGTACACCGAGGAGGCGGTTAGTTTTATCAAGGAAAACCGCGATCGGCCATTCTTACTTTACCTGGCGCACACCTTTCCTCATATCCC
>JAUWWP010000264.1 GCA_030616835.1 Deltaproteobacteria bacterium
AAAGGCCAAAAAGGCTAATAATTATTAAAAAGATTACTACCTGCTGATTGGTAGAAAAGTACTTCATTATCATATCTTGGGCTCAATGCCTCTTATTTATATAAAGCGTCTTAAATATCTGCGGATAATATTCCATACATCATACTGATAAAATTCTAAATCCTAAATCCTAAATTCTAATTACTAAACAAATTCAAAATTCAAATATCAAATGTTTAAAACCTTGTCCTGAACCCTTCGACCCCGCCACAGGCGGGGCTCAGGACAGGCCTGTCGAAGAGAATGTTTTGTATTTTGGTCATTTAATATTATTTAGGATTTAGTGCTTCGTGCTTAGGATTTACCTTATTGGTGCTTAAAATTTGTTCATCTGTCTGTATTTACAACACTACCCTATGCCCCCATTATTTTTGTCGTTCTATATACTTACGACCAGAGCCCATCTTCCTTGCTTGCCTTTTTGCCTTCTTTACGCCTTTTAGCAACTTATAATCGATGCTATCCACCAGCGCCTGCCAACTGGCCTCAATAATATTGTGGGATACCCCTACCGTGCCCCAGCGGTCATGCTTATCTCCTGACTCAATGAGTACCCGTACCTTAGCCGCAGTCCCCTCCCCCGTGCTTAAGACCCTAACCTTAAAATCCTTTAGCTCCACCTCCTTTAATTCCGGGTAAAACTTCTCCAGAGCCTTACGCAGAGCATTGTCGAGGGCATTTACCGGGCCATTTCCCACGGCAGCCGTATGTTCTACCCTTCCTCCTACCTCTACCATTATTGTCGCCTCGGAATAAGGAGGCTCGCCTTCCTCTCTTTTCTCATCAATAACCCTGAATCCCAATAACCGAAAAAATTTCTTGTCCGTCTTCAGAGCCTTCTTCATCAAGATCTCAAAAGAGGCCTCCGCCCCCTCAAATTGAAATCCCTGATTCTCTAAGCTCTTGAGACTATCCAGGATAGCTAAAGTAGTACGATCCTTGCTTTTTAGGTTTATCCCGAACTCCTCGGCCTTAAAAAGAATACTACTCTTTCCGGATAGATCCGATACCAGCACCCTTCTCTGATTGCCCACCAGCCCCGGGTTGATGTGTTCATAGGTCTCTGGATTTCGTTGAATCGCACTAATATGGATCCCCCCTTTATGAGCAAAGGCACTATCACCCACGAAGGGCTGGTGTTTATCCGGAACTAAATTTGCTAGTTCATTCACAAACCTTGAGGCCTCCCGTAACCGATGCAGCTTGGTGGGTGAGATGCAGTTTACCTTAAGTTTTATCGCTAAGTTGGGAAGGAGCGAGCACAAATCGGCATTACCACACCTCTCCCCGTAACCATTGATTGTCCCCTGAACCTGACTAACTCCAGCCTCCACCGCTACCAGCGAGTTAGCAACTGCCAGTCCGGAATCGTTGTGAGTATGAATACCCAAAGGTACCTTTACCCTCTGCTTTAGTTCTCCTACCACCCTGCGGATCTCTGAAGGAAGAGCTCCTCCGTTGGTGTCGCACAGAACGATCCAGTCCACTCCCGCTTCCTCGGCAGCAGTTATCGTCCTTAAAGCATATTCTGGATTAGCCCGGTAACCATCGAAGAAATGCTCGGCATCGTAGATAATCTCACCCACCCTTTTCTTAAGATAACTCAAAGAATCAAAAATGGAACTGACATTGTCCTCCAGGGAGATTCTCAATACCTCTCTGACATGGAGATCCCAGCTCTTGCCGACGATGGTAGCCACCTCTGCCCCCGAATTTAAGATTGCCTTGATATTTACATCTTCTCGGACCTTGATCCCCGCCCGACGGGTCATCCCAAAGGCAGCTACCTTAGAGACCCGCAGGGGCTCCTGAGCAATTGTCTTAAAAAACTGGGCATCCTTGGGATTCGAGCCGGGATACCCACCCTCAATATAATGGATGCCCAATTCATCCAACTGCCGGGCAATCCGTAACTTATCATCCAGCGAAAAAGCAACATCCTCCGCCTGAGCTCCGTCTCGCAAGGTAGTATCATAGATCTTCACTGAGCGCATTTAAATCCCTCCGCAGATAACAGTGTTTACCGTTTAGTTTTTCCCAATTCAAAGGCCTCGTGCAGAACCTGGACTGCTAATTCGGTGTATTTAGCTTCGATCACGCAGGAAAGCTTGATCTCCGAGGTGCTGATCATCATAATATTTATCCCCTCCTTGGCCAGGGCACTGAAGGTCCTGGCAGCTATCCCTGAATGGCTCCTCATCCCTACCCCTACCACCGAGACCTTGGCGATATTGGAATCTGACCTAACCTCACCGGCATCAATCTCCTGAGAGACTTTCCTTACTACCTCCAAGGCCTTATTGAGATCGGTTTGGGGAATCGTAAAAGTAACATCAGTATACCCCTCAGCACTTATATTCTGAATAATCATATCCACCACGATATTGGCCTCGGAGACCGCACTAAAGATCTTGGAGGCTACCCCCGGTTTGTCCGGCACCTTGGTTATCGTAATCTTTGCCTCCCCCTTATCATAGGTAATCCCCGATACAACGACATCTTCCATCTGTTCATCCTCCTCCATTACCCAGGTGCCCTCCCCTTTCGAGAAGCTTGATTTTACGTGGATTGGCACCCTGTGCTTCATCGCAAACTCCAATGAGCGGCTCTGAAGAACCTTAGCCCCCAAGCTCGCCATCTCCAGCATCTCCTCATAACTTATTTTACTGAGCTTCTTGGCCTCGGGGCAAATCGCCGGATTAGTGGTGTAAATCCCTTCCACATCGGTATAGATCTCACAGTAATCAGCCTTCAGGGCTGCTGCAACCGCCACTGCCGTAGTATCCGACCCACCCCTTCCCAGAGTAGTGATATTTCCCTCTCCATCGATACCCTGAAAGCCCGCAATCACTGCAATAGTACCCTTCTCTAACTCCTTAAGGATCCTCTCCGTATCCACTCCTAAAATTCTTGCTCTGGTAAATGCTCCATCAGTAGTGATCCTAATCTGGGATCCCAGAAAGGATCTTGCCGGGTGGCCCTGGGACTCCAGAGCCATCGCTACCAAGGCTACCGCTACCTGCTCACCAGTGGAAACCAGCACATCATACTCCCTTCCATTAGGCATCTCCGTTATCTGATCGGCCAAACCAATAAGCCGGTCGGTCTCCCCGGCCATCGCCGAAACAATAACCACCACCTGATTCCCCTCTTCCTTGGCCTCGATTACCCTCTGTGCCACCTTCCTGACCCGCTCAATATCCCCAACCGAGCTCCCCCCATATTTCTGAACAATTAAGGCCATCTTTCTAATCCTCCCTTATTTCCCCCCGATGGGCATCGGGGGGGATACGGGGGATTTCCGGTTCGATCCTCCGGTTTGTATTTTCTCTACAATCCTGCGGTAATGATATCCCCATACCTTAAGCTCCAAATCCCTTTCCCTTTCTCCTGAGATATTAATCTTTACCTCCAGATGTTCTTCTGGCAGAATCTTGGGAAATTTCTCGGCCCATTCGATAATGCTAACTCCCGGTCCATAAAAATATTCTTCATATCCCAGATCCTCCACCTCAAAGTCCTCACTCAGGCGGAAGAAATCCAGATGGAAAATGGGTATCCTCCCCGAATACTCATTGATAATAGTAAAGGAGGGACTGGTAACCTCTTTTGCGTCTTTCGCACCTAAACCCAGAGCCAACCCCTTAGCTAAATAGGTCTTCCCCGCTCCCAGCTCCCCAATGAGAGCAATCACATCCCCTCGCTCAAGCATATTCCCCAGGACCCGGCCATAGCTTATTGTCTCCTCCTCTGAAGCCGATCTTAAAATTAAGCTTTTCATCTCAGGTCTGTTCAAATTGCTTGATAATCCGGGGCAGTACCTCAATAAGATCCGAGGCGATCATCCCTGAGCTTCCCTTATCCTTGAGCACCTCATCTCCGGCCAAACCGTGAAAAAACACCCCTGCCTTAGCAGCCTCAACCGGATCATATCCCTGGGCCAGAAGCCCCCCGATCATCCCGGTTAACACATCTCCGGTTCCCCCACTGGCCATCCCCGGGTTCCCCGTGGGATTAATATAAATGGCCCCCGAGGGCTCAGCTACTATCGTTCGAGCACCCTTGAGCACCAGACAGACACCTGACTTTTTAGCAAACTCCCGGGAAATCCCCACCCTATCCTCCTGAATCTCCTCTACCGAACCTCCCACCAGCCTTGCCATCTCCCCTGGGTGAGGGGAGAGTACCAGTGGGGCCTTTCTTCCCTTAAGCAGCTTAACTCGATCGGCCAGGCAATTGATCCCATCAGCATCAATAACCAGAGGAACCTGGCAGGCAATGATGAGCTCTTCCACGAACTCCTTAACTGCTTTATCAGCGGAGATCCCTGGCCCCAGAGCCAGTGCACTCTTTCCCCTGAGCAAGTCCTTGACCTTAGGAAGGGCTTTTAAGCTAAAGTATCCTTTATTGACCTCGGGCAAAGGCTCGGTCATTACTTCGGTTAACTT
>JAUWWP010000381.1 GCA_030616835.1 Deltaproteobacteria bacterium
ATGTTATTATCGGTGCTCAATGGGAGAGCTCGCAGACTGGAGCGGTTTATGTGTTTCACGGAAGCACTACCGGTATCGCCAGCGGCCCGGCTGATACTGCTAACACCATTTTAATCGGCGAGGCTCCCGGCGACCATTTTGGGCGGAGCTTAGATGCTGATGGAGATATCAATGGAGATAGTATTGCTGACCTCATAGTATCTTCCCCTTATAATGATGCCGAGGGAAGTAATGCGGGAGCGGTCTATATCTTTTATGGAGATTTATCGGGTATTTCCAGTAAAGGTGCTGGTTCTGCTGATATTGTCTTGCGGGGGGAGGCTGCTGGTGACGAGTTCGGCCACTCGGCCGTGGGTGTGGGAGATACTAACCAGGATTTCCTGAACGATATTGCCGTAGGAGCACCCAAAAATGATAATGTTGGTGGAGACGATGCCGGGGCAGTTTATATATATTATTAAATCTTAATTTTACTTCACGCATAACTTATGAATTGTGATTGAGAAAAGGAAAATCCTTTTTGAAAGAGGAATTGCTCTAACAATAAAGGGCTCCATTATTCTATCACTATATCTAGCCTTTTTCTTTCCCTCCACGGAACTAGTCCATGCACTCACTGATGGTGATTGTCTCAATAGCAATGTTGTAGTAGTAACCGGGACGGTCACCGATTCCAGCGGGATCTCTACGGTGCTGGCAATATTGGATGGTGACTGGACGGAGACACCGGCTTACGATCCGGGTAGTGGGGAATATTCAGCCACTTTTAATGGCGTGAATGATGGTAATTACAGCCTTGTTGTCTCCGCTGCCGACGCCTGCGGCACTGGAAATACTGCAATCACCGACCCAATTAACTTCACGGTGGATACGGTATTGCCCTCCGTTTCCATCAGCTTACCCACGGATGGCTCCACCGTTTATACCTCTACAGTAATAGTTAAGGGAACAGCCAGTGATGCTACTTCAGGATTGGATTTAGTGTGTGTAACCCTGGATGGAGAGAGCTGCCAGGTAGCTACTATCTCGGGAGAAAACTGGAGCTATACCGTTAGCCCGGTGTTTACCGGCAATCATACCCTGATAGCCAGGGCTACCGATAATTGTGGCAACAGCGCAAATTCCACTCCAGTGACTATAAGGGTTGAGGCCGGCTGTCCTCCTCCTGCTCCTTCCGGGGTGGTAGATAGCATTGGCACTGTTGGGGAGTTTAGTTCCCTTGTGTTTGACTCATGCTCCCTCCCCAGGATTAGCTATTATGATCAAACTAATGGAGACCTGAAATATGCTTCCTGGAACGGGATTAGCTGGGATATTCAAGAGGTGGATAGCGGAGGCGATGTGGGACAATTTAGCTCCCTGGCACTGGATAATGACGAGAATCCCCGGATCAGCTATTATGATGTAACAAATGGAGATTTAAAATATGCCTCTTGGACTGGAACAAACTGGGATATTGAAACCGTAGAGAGTGGAGGAGATGTTGGAGAGTATTCCGCTATTGCATTGAACTCCAGTAATTACCCCAATATAAGTTATCATGGTGCTACTAATCGGGATCTAAAGTATGCCTCCTGGACAGGAACCACCTGGAACATTCAGGTTGTAGATAGTAGTGGAAATAATGTAGGCCTCTGGTCCTCCTTAGCCTTGGATAGCAGCGATAATCCCAGTATTAGTTATTATGATTGGCCCAATGGGTTAAAATGTGCTTCTTGGACAGGAACTACCTGGGATTTTCAGTTGATTGGAGGTAAAGGCTATTATTCATCATTAGATCTCGCTGCTGATGGTAGCCCCGGGATCAGCTATTATGAAGCAAACAATGTAGATTTAAAATATGCCTCCTGGACAGGAACTACCTGGAATACTCAGATTGTTGACAGCCAAGGGGATGTAGGGAGCTATTCATCTTTAGCTCTCGACAATAATGGCAATCCCCGGATCAGTTGTTATGACGCTACCAATAAAGATCTGAAGTATGCATTCTGGACTGGCACAGATTGGGTTATTTATTATGTTGATACAGTTGAAGATGTAGGATCTTATGCATCTTTAGCCCTCGATTCAGACAGTAATCCGGGAATAAGCTATTTTGATAATACGAATGGCGACTTGAAATACTACCATTTCTCCTTCGAGGCACCTAATATTACCTCGCTGAGCCCTACCAAGGGTCCGGAAGGCACTCTGGTTACAATTAGCGGAACTAACTTTGGGATAACCCAGGGATCAAGCATAGTAACCTTCAATGGAGTTACCGCAAGCATAGGCAGTTGGAGTGATACTAATATTGTGGCAATCGTTCCTGCCGGAGCAATGACCGGGCCAGTGGTGGTAACCGTTAACGGTATTGCCAGTCTGGGAATGAAGTTTGTGGTGATCGATACTACCCCGCCGGTGTGGGATACAACGACCGGCATTCAGGAAGCAGTGGGATGTGACCAGCGGGCAACAGTGCAATGGAATAATGCTACTGATGCCTCCTCGCCTCCGGTTAAATATAATATCTATTATTCCACCACCTCTCCCATTGATTTTGAGACTGCAACCAAGCTCACTGATGTCCCCGCAGTGGTTGGTACTGATTACGACTGGGAATATTATGTTACCGGACTCACTAATGGGGTAACCTATTATTTTGCAGTCCGGGCTGAGGACAGTGCAGTTCCTCCCAATGAAGATTCCAATACCGTAGAATTAAGCGCAACCACCATGGATGACACCACTCCTCCAACCTGGGACAGCACCGTCGGTGTCCAGTATGCCGAGCTTTTTGAGGATGCGGCAGGCGATATATGCTCCGTCTACTGGAACCGTGCCAGCGACCCCTGTTCACCGGTTAAATATAATATCTATCATCCTGAAGGTGTAGACTATGCTGTTGACTGCTTAGAAGATTCTATATATGGATATGACTGCATGAATTTTGTTGTCTGTCCGCCGGAATTCTTCTGCTATTGCTATACAGTTCGTGCCGAAGATAGCGCTGATCCACCTAATGAGGACGCAAATGATGTTCTAGAGTGTTTGTGTAAATGATCGGGAGATCGTTGTTAATATTTAACCATTCGCTGAATTATTATCTTCCTTTCCTATCTTCCCTCAAGCCCTAATTAGGCAATTATTCATGTCTCATCCACAAATAATAACCCTGATCACCGATTTTGGTCTCAAGGACGGCTATGTGGGAGCGATAAAGGGGGTTATCCTCCGAATCAATCCCGAGGCCCGAATCGTTGATATCACCCATGAGGTTGAGGCTCATAATGTCTTCGAGGCTGCCTTCGTGCTTGCCGCTATCCATCGATTCTTCCCCCGGGGAA
>JAUWWP010000533.1 GCA_030616835.1 Deltaproteobacteria bacterium
ATGTTATTATCGGTGCTCAATGGGAGAGCTCGCAGACTGGAGCGGTTTATGTGTTTCACGGAAGCACTACCGGTATCGCCAGCGGCCCGGCTGATACTGCTAACACCATTTTAATCGGCGAGGCTCCAGGTGATCAGTTTGGGCGGAACCTTGATGCTGATGGTGATATAAATGGAGATGGCATTCTTGACATTATAGTTTCATCACCTTATAATGATGTCAGTGGTGCTAACGCAGGAGCTGTCTATATCTTTTATGGCGAGCCATTGGGAATTATTAATCGATCTGCAAGTGATGCTGATCTTATTTTTAGAGGGTTAAATCCGGGTGATGAATTTGGTCACGCTGCTGCTGGTATAGGAGACACCAATCTGGATTGCCTAGGAGATATAGCAGTGGGAGCCCCGGGGAACGATAATGTTGGGGGAGAGAATGCCGGGGCGGTGTATATATATTACTAAGCTCCAGGAGTGGGGATTTAGCTGGTAAAAACTTCAAACAAGGAGATAAAGTTATGAAGATTAAGAAAGGGTGGTTAGCAGTGGGGATTTCCCTCCTGGCTTTTGGGTTCTTCAGTTGCGGAAAGAGTATAGGGTCCTTGGGAGTAAAAAAACCTCGGGTTTCTGTCAAAACAGTAATAGCTGATACCGCAAATCCTAATGGGTCTTACAGAATAGTAGCGAAGATCACTGACGACTATAAAATAGCCTCTGCCTGCCTATATTACTTGGTCGGAGACGGAGGTTTTACTAATAATTGCTCCGTTTCCAGAGATGGAGACCTCTATACCTTTGAAATCCCCGGGCCACAGGCCGAGGGTTCTCTCGTCTGGTATTACCTAAAGGCGACTGATAACCTGGGCAATGTTACTCTCGATCCGGAAGGGGCACCGGAGGATCTCTATAACTTCCCCTGGTTTTATACTTCAAAAATCACCGGGGAAGAGCCCGGCGATAACCTCGGGTATCGACTTAATACCGCCGGGAATGTCCTCGATGTGGGAGACCTGAATGGAGATGGATTCAATGAGCTGGTAATGGCTGCCAGCTATGCCTGCTGCGAGGATTATGGAAGGGTCTATATATTTTACGGCGATGGTAGTGCCTTTCCCTCAACCTCGGCGGCCAATGCCGATACCGCCCTGCGGGGAGAATTCTGTGGGGATGGCTTTGGCATTCCTATTGAGGTTATGAGAGATCTCAATGAAGATGGTTTAAGCGATCTTGCCATCGGAGCAATTTACAACGATATCGGCGGTCGTTCAGCAGGAGCAATATATATCTGGTATGGGATAGCCGGCTATATCTCTGATGGCCCTGCCACCACTGCCGATGTGATCATCCGGGGAATGGATTCCGAATCCATCGGGGCAATGAGCGGAGGAGATCTCAACGGTGATGGGGTTAACGATCTGGTGATAGGTGGTCGGTGGAATAATACTGCCGGAACGGTAGCGGGTGCAGCATACATCTTCTACGGCCCCATAGCTTCTGGTGAGTTCTCTACCAGTCAGGCGGATGTTATCATCTATGGAAAGGAGGCCTATGAGTATTTAGGACTTGGCGTGAAGGTGGCCGATGTCAATAGTGATGCCATTGAGGATCTTATTGTCGGGGCTCCCGAGCTTATACCGGAAAAACCGGGAAGAGCTTATATAATCTACGGGACGACTGTGGATATTCCCGGCGGCCCCATTACTTTAGTTGCAGATGTAGAACTGATAGGGATGGAGCTGGGTAGCCGTTTTGGGGTTCCAGTTGACAGTGCCGACCTTAATGGAGACGGGATAAACGATGTTATTATCGGTGCTCAATGGGAGAGCTCGCAGACTGGAGCGGTTTATGTGTTTCACGGAAGCACTACCGGTATCGCCAGCGGCCCGGCTGATACTGCTAACACCATTTTAATCGGCGAGGCTCC
>JAUWWP010000528.1 GCA_030616835.1 Deltaproteobacteria bacterium
TCCAACCTCATAGCAGCAATGCCCGATAGCCGGGCCGATTCCTGCCTGCAGATTAGCCGGCTTACTTCCAAAAGACTTGCCCATTCTACCCACCACTTTTTGCGCAATCTTCTCCGTCGTTCCCCGCCACCCGGCGTGAACGGCTCCGATGGCCCTCCTTTCAGGATCAAGAAGAAGGAGGGGAAGGCAGTCGGCGGTCCTCACTCCGAGAGCAATGCCGGGCTGATTCGTTATTATGGAATCGAAACGAAAGCTCGAATATCTGGCCAGGTCCTTTTGCGGAGAGTCCAGGACCAGAGTTCTGCTCTTATGCACCTGTTTGACCGTCAGGAGCTTAAATTTGATGGTGGGGGAAGGCCCGGAATATTTTCGGGTTCCGAAGCCGTGGAGCACAAACTCATAGGCAGCAAGCTCGGGAATTTCAAGCCAGCCCCCAACCGGAGAGCCTTCAATCTTCATCGTGTTTTTTTGACTTTCTCAGGGTCCGGAGAAGACCTTCGAAGTCTTCGGGCAAGGGAGAGGAAAACTCCAGGTATCTCCCGCTCCGGGGATGGGTGAAACCCAGAGTCCCGGCATGAAGAGCCAGACCCTTTAATCTCTGGATCAGACCCAATACCTCCGGGTCCTCGATGATGCGGGCCCTTTTCCTTCCCCCGTAAATCGGATCACCCAGGATGGGATTTCTCCTTTCGGATAGATGCACCCTGATCTGATGAGTCCTTCCGGTCTTCGGCTGAACCTCCAGGAAGGTAAAAAAGTGAAATCTTTCCAAAACCTTCCAGTGGGTAACTGCCCTCCTTCCTCCCCGGGCCCGACTGCTCATCTTCTTCCGCTGAACCGGATGCCTCCCGATAGGAGAATCGATGCTTCCGGTATCCTCCGGTATTGAGCCACAAACCAGAGCTAGATATTTCCTGGTCACACTATGGTCTTTAAACTGCTCGGCCAGGTTTCGATGAGCCTGATCCTGCTTTGCTACTACCAGAAGTCCGGAAGTGTCCTTGTCCAGACGGTGGACGATTCCCGGACGCAAGATGCCACCCACCCCGGAAAGCTCCCGGCAGTGGAACAGCAGGGCATTGACCAGAGTTCCTGAGTAATTCCCTGGTGCCGGGTGAACCACCATCCCCACCGGCTTGTTAACTACGATAAGATACTTGTCCTCATAAAGGATCTTTAGGGGTATGTCTTCGGGATTCAGGGTAATGCTTTGAACATCAGGGATAAGGACCGATATGTGATCAGAGCTTCGCAGCCGGTACCCGGCCTTGGAGGAGGCGGAGTTAACCTGGATCAGATCTTCATCGATCAATCTTTTTATCTGAGAACGGGAAAGGGGTAAGTCTTGCTCAAGCAGGAAGAGGTCCAATCGCTTCCTGGAGTTTTCGGGAGGAACGGCAAATTCCAGTCTTTGAGGCATAGAGCTTTTCTTACCATATCTTGGAGGGAACGCTGCCGGTGGGTTTAATGAGCACATCAACGATAGCGCGATCATAGAGGTTATCACCTTCGGCCAATTCCGGAGATACCCTGCTCAAAAAGAGGGACCGGCCTTCTTCAATCTCATCTTTGAGGACCTCAAAGAGGTTGTCATTCTGAATCCCCTCTTTAACCTTTTCTTGATTATAGAGGGCCACATCAGAGGCTATCGTTCTCGCCAGCCGGTTAGCGTGTTCTAATGAGGTTATCAATGCCATTTATATTCACCAAATAATAATTTAATCTAAATATCAATAAATAGGATTCAAGGATTCTACTCCCTGCTATTCCTTGTACTCCCCGATGTCCATCGGGGCAAGTCCTTGCTACTCCCTGCTATTCCCTATTCCATGAAGAGCGTAATTATTTCTTCCCTTCTTTGTAAAGGGAATAAAGTTTCATATAGCTTTCCGTCACCTTCTTAGGATCGAGCCCAATACATTTACAATACTGGATGAGGAAATTTTTGAAATAAAA
>JAUWWP010000424.1 GCA_030616835.1 Deltaproteobacteria bacterium
CGAGATTGCCAGGATCGGAATTTTCTTCAATTCCGAATCATGCTTCAGCTTATAACAGAGGGTAAAGCCGTCGTTCAATCTCTCCATCATGATATCCAAGAGAATCAAATCAGGCTTTACCTTTTCAATCTTCTCCATTGCCTCTTCCTTGTTGTTGGCAGCTTCAATCTTGTAACCTTTATTCTCTAAAATGGTTCTCATTGCCTTGACAAAATCCGGGTCATCGTCAATAACCAGGACCTCTGGTGGTTTATTCATCTCTCTCACCTCCTTAGCCTTTCCCAATTTTTTAAACACATCTCGAACCGCTTGCTTGAGCTCTCCCGGGTCGAAGGACTTTATATAGTAATAGAAGATATCCTGCTCCCGCACTTTCGCTTCTAATTCCTTGGTATTCTCTGCCGCGGTCATAATTATCTGCACTTTTGGGTAAATCGTTTTTAGAATTGAGACTGCCTCATAACCCTTCATCTCTGTCAGGTCGACATCCATAATGACGCAATCAAACCTTACATCCTTTAGCATTTCCGCTGCACTGAAAATATCTCCACTTATTTCTACTTCATAACCTTCGTCCATGAAGAGGGAAGATAGCTCCTTTGCTGCCTTATCATCGGGGTCAAATATTAGGATTGTTCTACGTTTATCCAACATTTCCAATCACCTCGCCAAATGTTGAGGGCAATTTATATGCCAACCGCTTATAGTAAAATAAAAAAGCCACTCAGGATTTCTCCTAACTGGCCCAGTATCAAGAAGTTATCTATGCTTCTATAAGTATTCTTGGCTCTCTACATATCTTCCAAAACAGTCCTTACTGTGGGGCAATTCTCCCCAATGATGGGGCATTTTGCCCCAGGCACTTATGCTCTATTCCATATCTCCTCAGCTTCAAGCGAAGAGTTTTGCGGTCTATTCCCAATGAGTCTGCCGTCCTGCCTATGTGCCCGTTGAACATCTTAAGCGTTTTCGCGATATGCTTCCTTTCCACATCGCTAAGGCGCTGAGCTTTAAGGGTATCTGACCTTGAAGGTTCCTCAACAGCCAATCCGTAATAGAATAGATCAGGGGGTTTAATCACATCGCTCTCGGTTAATACAACCGCTCGCTCAACTGCATTCTCTAACTCTCTTACATTTCCCGGCCAATCGTATTCAACCAGGGCCTTCATGGCTTTATCAGAAATAGCCCTTATATTCTTCTTCCTCTTCTTGTTATACTTTCTCAAGAAATGGTTGGCTAAGAGGGGAATATCATCTCTTCTTTCCCGTAAAGGAGGAAGGGTAATCGGAACGATGCTCAAGCGGTAAAATAGATCCTCGCGGAATGTTCCCTCTTTTACTGCCTTCTGCAGGTCTTTGTTGGTAGCGGCGATGATTCGCACATCCACTTTGATGACCTGTGAACTTCCTACTTTCGTGACCTCCCTTTCCTGGAGCACCCGAAGTAGTTTTGCCTGAACATTTATACTGATATTTCCAATCTCATCGAAGAAAAGCGTTCCACCATTTGCCAGCTCAAACCGGCCGTACTTGGTTGCCGTGGCACCGGTAAAGGAACCTTTAATATGCCCGAAGAGTTCGCTCTCGAAGAGATTTTCCACTAAACTTCCACAGTCTACTACTACAAATGGTTTAGCCTTCCTGCTGCTGTGGCGATGTATCGCCCTGGCTACAAGTTCCTTTCCTGTGCCGCTCTCGCCGGAAATGAGAACGGTGGTATCTGTCGGACCTACCTTCAGCACCAGATCTTCAACCCTCTTCATCAATTTGCTCTGACCGATGACTACCTCAGGCCCGAAACCATCCTTCAATTCGGCCCGGAGTAAGACATTGTCGAGGGTAAGAACCCTCTTCTCTAACGCCCGCTTGACTATCATCCGAAGACTCTCCGGCGTGAAAGGTTTGGGAATAAAATCATAGGCTCCCCTTTTCATTGCCTCGACTGCGGACTCGACCGTTGCATATCCGGTAATGACGATTACGATAGCCTCCGGGTCATCCTCTTTTACCTTCTTCAATACCTCCATGCCACTCAAGCCGGGCATCTTCAAATCAAGGATAATTAAGTCAAAGGATTCTCTCTTCAGCATAGCCAGCCCCATCAAACCATCCTCAGCTACTTCTACCCTGTTTCCATCCCGGCAGAGCACCTGCTGGCATGAATCCCGCATGGATTCTTCATCATCAATGACCAGGATGTTAGCCCGGCTGGACATTCAGTCTCCTCTCGACTTTAGAGGTAATCTGATAGTAAAGGTGGCTCCTTCCCCCGGTTCGCTTTTCACCTCTATGGTGCCTTTATGCCTGGCAATGATTCCATAACTGACGGCTAAGCCAAGCCCGGTTCCGCGGCCTACTTCCTTGGTGGTGAAGAAAGGATCGAATAACTTATCGAGATTCTCCTCGGGGATGCCACACCCTGTGTCGGTGAACTCAATTTCGATATATTGGTCATCAGGTGCGATTCTCGTAGCAACAGTCAGTTCTCCTTCTCCCTTCATGGCCTCGGCGGCGTTCAGGACGATATTCGTGAACACCTGTTGCATCTGACTGGCGTCCATCATCACCTTTGGTAGAGTTGGGAAAAAGAGTTTTGTAATTTTAATATTTTGGAACAGCGCCTGATTTTCAACCAGTGACAAAGTTCGTTTCAAGGTCTCATTTGCATCTGACTGCTCGACCCTCGGCTCGGTTTGACGGGCGAAGTCGAGAAGCCCCTTCACAATCTTCTTACATCGTGTGGCTTCCCTTACTGCCTTCTCCAGATTTTTCCGGCGGGGATCTTCTGCATCCATGTCTTCCAATGATAGATGAGCGTACATCAGGACAGCCCCGAGTGGGTTGTTTATTTCATGGGCCACTCCGGCAGCCAATTGTCCCAG
>JAUWWP010000518.1 GCA_030616835.1 Deltaproteobacteria bacterium
GATTGGTAGGGTCGCGTACATCAATTATCGCGAAACCTTGTCCATAAGCCACAAAGGCATAGCAGGCCGGAATTACGCCGTTGGATTCACTGGCGTCCATTATGTCACTGCAGCCAGGATCAGCAGACCAGTCGATGAGGCCATCGCCGTCATTGTCAATCCCGTCATCACACTCTTTTGTACTGTACTCACTGGCGTCGGTGGGATCGGTGCAGCCAGGGTCGTTCATGTCCACGAGCCCATCCGTATCGTTGTTGACCCCATCGTCACACTCGACCTCCGGATTAAGCTCGCTGCTGTCTGCAGAATCAGTGCAGCCGGGATCACCAGGCCAGTCGGTATAGCCATCGCCGTCATTGTCAATCCCATCATCGCAAGCTATAATTACCCAGCCAGATTCACTGGTGTCTGTTATGCTGGAGCAGCCAGGATCGGCAGGCCAATCGATGAGGCCGTTATTGTCATTGTCAAGTCCGTCGTGGCAGGCCGGAAGGGGGTGAGTCCAGACTAAATGACAGATATCAAAAATTTCAAAGTAGACATCTTCAATTCCCCATGAAAGCTTTCTTACCTCCGCACCTGCGCCTTCGGCAATGCAGATTTCAGCCTCGAGTCTCGGCTCAGAATCTATTACGACCGACCCCCTGCCGGAAATCCTATGATCAAAGTAAGGGGTTAACATGCCATAAAGATAGGTGTCCACTTTCGGCCGAACATACGCCTCAACAGACAGAGCTACAGGGCGGTCAATGCTCATATAAGGGGTAAAGGTATAATCAAATGTGTCGCTGTGGCCAATAGGGCTCCAGCCATCTTGATATTCAAGTCCCGACGAGGTTGTGTAAGTAGAAGTGAATCCAAAATCGGCGGTGGCTTGATCCTCGGTGGAAAAGGTCACGCCGGCACTGAGGGTGAATTTGCTTACAACTACCACGGGAATAGTGCGCTTACCCACGGGGACAGTAATAGTTACAACAAATAGTTGCATGGGCGATGGGGAAATGATCCCTCCTTGACCAATAAGCGTAAGTTCTGGCGGAGTCACATCAACCGCGGTTGTGGCCTCGAAGATGGTATCAAGATCGAGAGCAGCAGATCCAGATAACTCCGCCCTGAAAGTCTTTAGCTCTCTGCCGGAGATATCAATCACAATGTCCACCGAAGGGGTGAAACTGAAATCACCCTCTACCGAAACATCATAATCGCCGGAACCAGTGAACGAGATAACGGGAATATTGACATCGATTGATCCTCCCGCATTCACTACCCCTTGCTGCTGGACACTAACTGCTTTTAGCTGGCCAATATTGCTGTCCATCGTGATGGTTTCATGTAAATGTAGTTCCTCAAAGGTCTCTTCAAGCGTGGCCTGCTCAACGGTTATCTCCAAAATGCCCCCCAGGTCCTGAACCGAGGTGATTCGGACGAGATAGCCTTCGCCCTTGCCGCTGAGAAGGATGTTACCGGGCTTAATTGTAGGGGGGGTGCCGCTATATGAGTACCTGAAAACATTGCCGCCAACGCTCTCCAGAGTCAGAGGTAACTCATCTACAAGGATCACATTATCAGCCAATTCATTTTGTGGGGCCTCTGTTTCCTCTCCACCCTCAATCCAAATATCAATAACTGTCTCATTACTCCCGCAGGCGGTAAGAGCGAGGATCGAGAGGAGAAGGACAAAACGGACAGTAAAGTGGCCCCTTTTCTGTCGAGTAGACATCTTCAACAACCTCCTTATAATCCCCCCTTATTCCCCCCTTTGAAAAAGGGGGTTAGGGGGTATTTCATGACAATGACCTTCTCCGAATAGGTTTATTGATGCTCCTGAAGTCTATTGCTAAAATTACACCAGCTTCCCGTGCATGTCAATAAATAATTGCCATTTCTCTTAAAATTTCGTATAATTTGCCTTAGGCGGATTCGGGGCGTGGCTCAGCCTGGTAGAGCGTCCCGATGTGAAATTGGGAAGGTCGCAGAAAAAATCCTCATTCATTGTTGGATATAGCGTCGGGGCGTGGCTCAGCCTGGTAGAGCGCTTGGTTCGGGACCAAGAGGTCGGCCGTTCAAATCGGCTCGCCCCGACC
>JAUWWP010000423.1 GCA_030616835.1 Deltaproteobacteria bacterium
CATCAGCGGGAGGGGATTAAGGTGGGAGCGCAGGCATACATTGTCAAGAGTTCCTTTGATCAGGACTCCCTGGTGGAAACAGTCAGGTCTTTGATCGGTTAAGGATTAAGAAAAATGATACGGGCTTTAGTTGTAGATGATTCAAAAACGGCCCGGGAAGTAATCAGGGATCTGTTAAACTCAGACCCCGGGATCCAGGTGGTCGGAGAAGCAAAAGATGGCCAGGAGGCCCTGGAGAAGGTCAGCAAGCTTCGCCCGGATATTATTACTATGGATATGATAATGCCGGTGAAAGATGGATTGGAGGCAGTTGAGGAGATTATGGCTTATCAACCTACTCCTATCCTGGTGTTAAGCTCTACCGCAGGTGACCAGAAGGTAAATATCGCCTTCAAGGCTATCCAACTCGGAGCCCTTGATGTTATGGCAAAACCAAGGGGTTTTACTACCCAGGAGCTGCCGGAGCTAAAGAAAGAGCTGCTTGGGAAGGTAAAGCTGCTTGCGCGCATTAAGGTGATTTCGCATCCACGGGGAAGGAAGAAAAAGAGAGAGAGGTTACCAAGGACTGGTGCGGCTGCTTCGGGTAAGATTGTGGCAATTGGGGCTTCTACTGGAGGTCCTCAGGCAATAATGACAATTTTGAAGGAGCTACCGGCTGATTTTCCCGGGGGAATGTTTATTGTCCAGCATATTGCCCCCGGCTTCTTAAAAGGGTTTGCCCAATGGTTGGATCAGGAGTCCCGGCTGAAGGTTAAGGAGGCAGAGCAGGGAGAGCGGATCGAGCCCGGGACGGCTCTGCTTGCTCCTACTGACCTTCATCTGGAAGTTATTAACGAGCGGGTCAACTTAACCGATTCTCCCCCGCTAAATAGCTGTCGTCCTTCGGCCGACAAACTTTTTGTCTCTGTCGCCCAGTGCTATGGGAGTAAAGCAATCGGGGTCATTCTGACCGGAATGGGGAAGGACGGAACCAAAGGTATCAAAGAGATTAGAGAAAAAGGAGGGATAACTATTGCTCAGGATGAGCAAAGCAGTGTCGTCTTTGGGATGCCTAAGTCAGCAATATCTCTCAATATTATCGATCAGGTATTACCTCTTTCCGAGATCGGGAGAGAGCTAATAAGGTATATCAGTTAACCCCGAGTAACCCAGGAGAATATTATTGGCGAAAAGGATATTGGTCGTTGATGATAGTAAATTGGCCTTAACCCTGGCTCGTGATGCCCTGGAGAGAGAGGGGTATGAGGTGCATACTGCCAGCTCGGGGATTGAGGCCAATCGGATAATCTTTGCTCCGGGGAAAAAGCCGGATTTGATCCTGCTGGATATCATGATGCCCATGCTAAATGGGGATAAGGTGTATGAGTTTTTCAAACGGAGCGAGCTCAGCCGGGATATCCCGGTAGCTATCTTTTCCAGCATAGATGAGGAGGAGCTTAAAAGATTGGTAAAAAAGACCGGTGCCTGCGGCTACATCAAGAAGCCCTTTAAGCCGTTAGAACTGGCAAGAGAAGTGAAAAAAATTCTGGAAATTTAATCTTAATAAGGATTCAAGGGGTCAAGCCCATGCTATTCCTTGCTATTCCCTGTACTCCCCGATGTCCATCAGGGTCGAAGGACAGGTTGGGTCAATCGGTTGTGGTTGTAGAAGAATCAAAGTGTAAAAATCAAAATGCAAAATGACAAATCAAAATGCAAAAAGATAATTCAATAATTTTAATTTTTTATTTTTGATATTTGATATTACGAAGGAACAAATATATGACTGGAATTATCAACTAAAATAGCTACACTACCTAACTTTAATACATGGATATTCACAATGAGCTACGAATTGTCTTCTGGGAACTGACCGCAAGGTGTAATCTCAAGTGCATCCACTGCCGGGCAGAGGCCACCCCTATTAGCTCACAGGAAGAGTTCTCCTCTTCTGAGGCCTTCGATTTTATCGAGGATCTTTCCTCCCTCGCCACTCCCCTGCTTATCCTGACTGGCGGTGAGCCGCTTTATCGCCAGGACATTTATGATATTGCTGCTTATGCTGCCAAAAAAGGGCTAATCGTTGCTCTGGCCACCAATGGAACCCTGGTGGACAGATCCGCGGCCGCTAAGATTCAGGCCTCAGGAATCAGACGGGTAAGCATCAGCCTGGATGGTGCCCGGGCCGCTACCCATGATGATTTCCGGGGGGTAAAGGGCTCTTTTGCCCGGGCAATTGCCGGCTTCCGAAACCTTAAAGAACTGGGGGTAAGTGTTCAATTTAATACCACCATTGCCCGGCATAATCTGCCTGAGGTTGAACAGTTGTTGGATATGGTGAGGGAACTTAAGGCCGATGCCCTTCATATCTTTATGTTGGTCCCGGTGGGCTGTGGGGTGGAGATTGCCGGGGATCAAATGCTGAGCCCGGATGAGTATGAAAGGGTTTTGAACTGGTTGTCCCGATCCGCGCAACGCTTTAAAGATATTGAGCTGAAGGCTACCTGCGCACCCCATTACTTTCGAATACTTAAGCAGCGCTCCCCAAAAGGAGGGACTCCGGATAGCCCACCTAAGGCGGAGGGAATGTCAGCCCTAACCAAGGGCTGTCTGGCTGGAAGCGGGGTCTGTTTTGTCTCCCGAATCGGCGAGGTTCAGCCCTGTGGATACCTGCCGGTAGTGGCAGGAAACATAAGGGATCAGAGTATTGGGGATATCTGGGAGAACTCTTCTATCTTTAAGGAGCTTCGGGATCCCAGTAGATTAAAAGGGAAGTGTGGGCAATGCGAGTATAAGCTCATCTGTAGCGGATGTCGGGCCCGGGCCTATTTCCAGACCGGAGATTATCTGGAGGAAGAGCCCTTCTGCAGCTACCAGCCCCGGATGAAATTGCAAATTGCAAAATGAAAAATGCAA
>JAUWWP010000044.1 GCA_030616835.1 Deltaproteobacteria bacterium
AACCCAGCGTTTACTGGAGGTCTGTAAGGACAGAAAGATTGAAAAGCTCATCTACGCATCTTCGTCCTCGATTTATGGCAGCACCGAGGAGCTACCAATGAGGGAAGAGACTCCTCCCCGGCCTTTTTCTCCTTACGGGGTGACCAAGCTGGCCGCAGAGCACCTGTGCACTCTCTACCGGAAAAATTTTGGTATCCCAATCGTCATTCTTCGTTATTTTACCGTCTATGGCCCTCGTCAGCGCCCGGATATGGCAATCTATCGATTCCTGAGCGCCCTGGCCGAGGAGGGCCCGATTGAGATCTATGGTGATGGAGAGCAAAGTCGGGATTTCACCTATATTGATGATATCATCGAGGCCAACATTTTAACTGCTCAGGCCCCGCTCAAGGATGGGCTCTTTAATATCGGGGGAGGCTCTCAAGTACCACTAAGGAAGCTCCTGGAGGTTATCCAAGAGGTTAGTGGAAAGAAGCTAAAAGTAAACAACATCCAGGCTAAAAAAGGGGATGTGCAGCATACTCATTCCGACAATTCCCGGGCCGAGCGGATGCTGGGTTATAAGCCCAAAGTGGGATTGGAAGAAGGAGTGCGCCAAGAATGGAATTGGTTGAAAGGAGGTAGCTAAAATGCCAGTCAGTAAAGAACTGTTGGAGATTCTGGCCTGTCCCAAGTGTAAAGGGGATATTCGGCTGAAAGAGGATGAAAGCGGGTTTATCTGTGATGCCTGCAAGCTGATGTATCCCATAAAAGATGATATCCCGATAATGCTCATTGATGAAGCGATTAAGCTTGATGAAGAATAAAAATGGAGAGGCTAACAGTAATAGTGCCTACCTATAATGAGGAGGTCAATATCAGAGATTGCCTGGAGAGTGTGAAGTGGGCGGATGAGGTGATCGTAGTGGATTCTTTCAGTACGGATAGAACCCGGGAGATCGTCAGAGAATATACTGATCAAGTCCTGAAGCATGAATATGTTAATCCTGCTGCCCAGAAGAACTGGGTAATACCTCAGGCAACCTGTGATTGGATATTGATCGTCGATGCCGATGAGAGGGTTAGCGCGGAGTTAAAGGAGGAAATCCTTGCCGTACTGCGAAATGGATCCAGGTTCGATGGCTATTATATCAAGAGGGTGAATTATTTTCTGGATAAGCCCATCAGGCATTGTGGGTGGGAAAGGGATAAGGTTCTGCGGCTATTCAGAAAGGGGAGAGGCCATTACTCGAATAAATGGGTTCATGAAAAGTTAATAATCAAGGGCAAGGTAGGTATAATAAAAAGCCCACTCCTGCATTATACCTTCCGTAGTTTCGATCGGTATTTTGAAAAGTTCCATCGCTACAGCACCTGGGGAGCGAGGGATCTGGCCAACCAGGGGAAGGTGGGAAGATGGTATCACATTCTATTAAATCCGCCCTTTCGCTTTTTTAAGATGTTCATTCTGCAAAGGGGATTCTTGGATGGCTACCGGGGACTGATCATTTGCCTGATGGCAAGCTTCAGCGTCTTTCTCAAGTATGCCAAGCTCTGGGAATCCCTGAACATAAAGAAGGCTCCATTGTCCTGAGCCCTTCGACAAGCTCAGGACAGGCCTGTCGAAGGAAGGGAGATGCCTGAAAAGATCCTGATTGTCCAAACCGCCTTCATCGGCGATGTCGTTCTTACTACCCCTTTAATTAAAGCGGTGAAGGAGATTTATCCCGAGGCTAAACTCTCTTTTTTGACTACTGCCAAGGGAAAAGAGCTGGTGGAGGAGATTAAGGAGCTTGACGAGGTTATTGCTTACGACAAGAGAGGAAGGGATAAGGGGATAATCAGGTTCTTTAGGCTGATCAAGGATCTCAGGGCCCGCAGTTTTGACCTTAGCCTTGCCCCTCACCGCTCCCACCGGACGGCATTATTACTCTTCATGGCTAGCATTCCACTCAGGGTAGGATATACAGAGAATTCTTTTAGCTTTCTCTATAATCGGAAGATACATCGGGATCCGACAATCCATCAGGTAGAAAGGGCCCTGCTTCTTCTAAAACCTCTGGGTAAAGAAAGTAGGAACTACAGGAGAACATACCTGAACTTATCCCCAGTTGTGGAAAGAGAAGCACAGAATCTTTTAGAACAAGTAGAGATAAAGGGCTCCGACCTGGTAATCGGGGTATCTCCTGGATCAGTATGGGCTACTAAGAGGTGGACCCCGGAGGGATATGGAGAACTTATCACTCAATTGAGTAGGGTCTATGGGGCAAAGGTCTTAATCCTGGGGGGCCCCGAGGACCAGGAGGTTGTGAAGGAGGTTTTGTTCCACTGTGCGGGAGAGCCCTTCGACCCCGCCGCCGGCGGGGCTCAGGACAGGCCTATTAATCTGGCAGGACAGAGCTCCCTTAAGCAACTGGTGGCATTAATCGACCGCTGTGAGCTATTCATTGGAAACGACAGCGGTCCAATGCACATAGCAGTTGCCCGGGGAGTCCCGGTTATAGCCATCTTTGGGCCAACCACACCAGAGCTTGGATTTTCTCCTTATAGTCCAGATTCTCTGGTGATTCAGAGAGAATTGGATTGCCGTCCCTGCAGTCCCCATGGAGGCCGGAGATGTCCCAAAGGGCACTTTAAGTGTATGAATTCCATCTCGGCCGGGGAGGTTCTGGAAGCAGCAGGGAAGTTCCTCAAAAAGCCTCGAGGAGAAGGGCTTGGAGATTCTTCACATTAATACCGAAAGAGGCTGGGGCGGAGGAGAACAGCAGCTTCTTTATCTGGCTGAAGGACTGAGGAGAAGGGGGTATCATTGCACTATCCTTTGTCAGCCCGAAACTCTTCTGGCAAGAAGAAGCCGGGAGATGGGGCTTAAGACAATAGAGCTAAAGATGAGGGGAGAGTGGGATCTCTGGGCAGCTCTAAGAATTGCCCGATTGCTGCAAAGGGGGAGATACGATCTCCTTCACCTCCACACCTCTCATGCCCATACTCTCGGTCTGTTAGCCGGGATCGGGGGATGGAAGGGGAAGAGAATTGTATCCAGGAGAGTTGCTTTTCAACTCAGAAAGGGACCGATCAATAAGCTGAAATATCGTTACCCTACCTATATTTGTATTTCCCAGGTCATCCGAAATGTTCTGATCGCAGATGGTGTCTCTCCCGAGAGGATAAATGTTGTTTACAGTGGAGTAGACTTAAGGCGCTTCAAGGATGGGCAACCGGCTGACATCAGGAAAGAATTAGGGATACCCGGAGCAAAGATAATCGGAAATATTGGACATATGGCAGATCATAAGGGTCAGCGATACCTGATCGAAGCTGCCCCTCAAATTTTCAGGGTATTTCCGGATGCCGCAATTCTGCTGATTGGGGAGGGAAAGCTACGCAGTTACTTAGAAAGATTAGCCGAAAGGTTAAAGGTTAAGAGCAGAATTATATTTATGGGCTTCCGCACTGACATTCCTTCCCTATTAAGATCAATGGACATATTCGTTTATCCATCCCATTTGGAGGGATTAGGCACATCTCTGCTGGATGCAATGGCCGCTGAAGTCCCGATTGTGGCCACGACCACCGGAGGTATTCCGGAAGTTGTTAGCGATGGGATCAATGGAATACTGGTTCCTCCCGGTGACTCCCAGTCCTTAGCCCAGGCTGTCCTGACCATTCTCCAGAATAATGATCTGGCTAAAAAGTTGAGCCAGGCAGGAAGAGAGACGGTAGAGAAGCGGTTTACTGCAGATAAAATGGTAGAGGGGACACTGGAGGTATACCGAAAGGTTACGGCAAATTAAGGCTCTTTTCCTTCAAGGAGTAGCAAGGAATGGCAAGGAATAGCCCTGATGAAGTAGTAAAAGGCACACTTCACAGGGCTGGTAGGGAATAGCAAGGACTTGAAATCTTGAATCCTCGAATCCTATCTATTGACATTTGGATTTAATCCCGCATGTACGCGGGTCAATTCGGAATGAGCCGAAATTAATGAGGATTTAGCTTTGGACTCCCTATTCGAAAGTTTCCAGAAAATATTTAAAGGGATAACTCACCTCCGGGTAATGGTGATCGGGGATCTGATCGCTGATGAGTATATCTCGGGGATGAGTTCGCGGGTTTCCCGGGAGGCTCCGGTGTTAATCTTAAAGTATGATTCCCGGAGGTTACTTCTGGGGGGGGCAGCTAATGCCACCCACAATATTCACTGCCTTGGTGGTAAAGTTTTCCCAATCGGGGTTGTGGGGGATGATAGCCCGGGAAAGGAGCTCCTTAAGACATTTAAGCAGAAAGGGATTGAGCGAGCAGGGATAATAACTGATCGAAATAGAAATACTACGGTAAAGACCAGGATCTTAGCCGGGGGACTGCATACCGCCCGGCAGCAGGTGATAAGGATCGATCGGGAGGATCATGCTTCTTTAACAAAAGAGGTAGAAGATGAGGTTCTCGGCAGGATCCGTCAGAATTTAGGAAAGGTCGATGCTCTTCTGGTCTCTGATTACGGGCTGGGGGTGGTAAGCGATAGGGTTATCGAAAATATTAATAAGATCACGGAAGCAAAAGGTAGGATCGTCACCATAGATTCTTGCCGAAACCTGCTCAAATTCAGCCGGGTAACGGCGGCTACCCCCAATGAACCTGAGGTCGAGGAGATTCTTGGGGTTACCCTGGAAGGGAATGAGGATGTGGGGAGGGCCGGCAGGAAGATAATCAGAAAGATAAGGGCAAAAAGCCTTCTTATTACCAGGGGAAAGAAAGGAATGGCCCTTTTCGTAAAAGGGAAGGAGCCGAAATTTATTCCCATTTTTGGGAGCGGCGAGATTACTGATGTAACCGGGGCCGGGGATACGGTGATCACCAGCTTTACCTTGGCAATTGCTGCCGGAGCAGATGAATCCGAGGCTGCCCGGCTGGCAAATGTTGCTGCGGGCCTGGTGGTGATGAAATCAGGGACTGCCACCGTTACGCCGAAGGAGATAATGGAGGCGATAAGCTAACCGGAAAAGATGGGTAAAATAAAGAACCTGGAAGAGTTAACCGGGATCATCAAGCAAGAGAGAAAGAAGGGAAGAAAAGTAGTACTTGCCAACGGAGTATTTGACCTCCTTCATGTGGGGCACATCCGCTACCTTAAGGAGGCAAAATCTCTGGGAGATATACTGATAGTGGCGGTCAATGACGATCGTTCTGCCCGGCTAATTAAAGGAGAGGGGAGGCCGGTTGTCCCGGAGGAGGAGAGAATAGAGGTACTTTCCGCTATTTCTTATATAGATTACTTAGTAAAGTTTTCCCAACCTACCGTGGAGAAGATAATTTTGACCTTGAGGCCAGATATTCAGGCCAAAGGGACTGACTATACCATTGAAACCGTGCCCGAGGCAGAAGTAGTAAGGTCCTACGGAGGAGAGATAGCGATCACCGGAGATCCGAAGCTTCATTCAACCTCCGCCATTTTAGGAAAGATGAAGGTAAAAGAGCATTAGTATGAATGGTATGTTTGATCGCTATTTAGAAAGAAAGTATGCTCGTGGGGGATACCGATTCTTCAGGGAGAATAAAAAAATCGCTCTGGTCTGGGACTGTGAGGAGATCTTTGAACTTAAGGAGGCAATGTTTTCAACTGAGCAAGTAATTGGAGAAAGGTCGAATGATGTAAAGTATTATCAGGGTAGGGGCAGCCCGGTCTCTTTGCGTCTGGGTCGGGTGGGGAAAAGGATGGTAATCAGGCATTATCACCACGGAGGAGCACTGCGGGGGATGACCCGAGATATCTTTTTCACTTGGCCACCAAGGCCCTTTCAGGAGCTCCGCTCCAGTGAGGAGAGCAGGAGAAGAGGAATCCTTACCCCCAAGGTATTAGCAGCCGGAGTAGAGCTATTAGTTTTTCCCTTCTATCGGGGCAACATTATTACCGAGGAGGTTGAGGGTGGGCAGGATGCACTTTCCCTTTTTTTGGCCCTTAAAGATTCAGATGAGCTTAAGCCCCGGAGGGAAAAGGCTCTCCAGGTAATTGCCCGAGCAATTGCTAAGCTACATAAGGAAGGGGTTTATCATCGAGATTTGAATCTTAAAAATATCCTGATAAAAATCAATTCCTCTGATACATGGGAGGTTTATATTCTGGATCTTGATAAAACTAAACCCAGAGAAGGAGAAGTAAGAAAGGGGATGAGGTTAAGAAATTTGCGCCGACTGGAAAGGTCAGTGGATAAGTTTAATCGAAAATATAAGATTATTGATTCTAAGGAGAAAGAACTCTTTTTAATATTCTATCATCAATCTGCTCAAGACCAAGACTTTAGTGAGAATTGAAGCTCAAAACATCTGCCTGATCCGTACCAGTTCGATTGGAGATGTGGTCAATACTCTTCCCTTCTTTTCCTGCCTACGCAAGGGTTATCCCCGGGCTCATATATCCTGGGTAGTAGAGCCTAAGGCCTATCCGGTTCTGGAGAACAACCCGGAGTTAGATGAGATTATCTTCTTCCCCCGGGAAGACTGGGTTAGAAATCTCCGATCCTTTAGCAGACAACTGCGAAAAAGGCAATACCATTTGGCCCTCGACCTCCAGAAGATCCTGAAAAGCGGCTTGATCGCCTATGGTACCAGGGCGGAGTGGCGGGTGGGATTCGATTTTAAACGATCAAAGGAGCTTAACTGGATCTTTACCAACTTGAAGATACCTCCAGGAGATAGACAGATGCATGTGGTGGATCAGTACCTGGAGTACGCTGATTTTCTGGAGCTACCTTCCTGGGATAGAAAATGGAGATTTTACTTTACCGAAGAAGAGAAATCGATGGCTAAAGGCTTTTATGAGCAATTAAATGGTCAGGCGGTAATGGTAAATATTGGAGCCAGTGAGGAGGCTAAGCTTTGGTTTCCGGATAGATTTGCCCGTTTGATCGAAGCTCTAAAGAGTGATTTCAAATTCTCGGTCATTCTGGTGGGAGGCAAGAGTGAGCGGGAGCGGAAGATGGGGAGGGAGATCAGAGAATTATGCCGTGCAAGCTACATTGACCAGGTGGGTAGCTACAATCTCCGGGAGCTAATGACTATAATGTCGGGATGCAAGCTGATGATCAGCAGTGATAGCGGACCGATGCATTTAGGCTCGGCAATGGGAGTGCCCACTACTGGGCTGTTTGGCGCTCAAAATCCAAGGAGAACCGCTCCCTATAACTATCAGGACTATGTCGTATATAAAAACCTAAGCTGCTCCCCCTGCTTTAAAAGAAACTGCTGGTGGCGGAAGCGCAAGTGTATGCGAGAGATAACGGTTGATGATGTTTTAGCTCAAATAGAAAGGGCAATGACTTAATTCTTGCCTCTTCTACTTCAGGGAATAGCAGGGGATAGCAAGGAATAGCAGGGAATGGCAGGGATTAGAACCCTTGAATCCTCGAATCCTATCTATTGGCATTTGGGTTTTGACATTTGATTTATTGATTCTTGCCCTTCTGGATATATCCCCATTCTTACAGTATAACCTTCAAATTCTGAGGCAGGAGCTTCTTTTCCGGGATCAGCTTCCAGGAGCTACCCAGGGGGACTCTTCCCAAGTAAATGGCTGATTCCTTATCATCCGGGCCCGGTCGATATATCCCTCTAAGGTATTTCAGCTCCTCTTTTTTAATCAGCCCCTCGGGGTGAGTAAGAAGAGGAAGGCCGTTTCCGGAGACCAGGAGCTCCTGTAGAGAGATGGAGCTCCCGTTCACGCTAAGCTGTAACCGCAGGGAAGCATCGTCCGGTTTGGTCTGAAGCATAAGGGTATTATTCCCGGTATTAATGCGAAAGCCAACCGTCGAGCCCTCTGCCTCGATCTCATCCCCTTCCTTTTCCAGAGAAAATCTCTCAATCTCACCCTCAATCCGGATCTTTCCTTCCACCACTTTGCCGGCAAGATTGGAAAACGAGATTAGGGTCTGGTATTGGGTAGATTCTACCTGATCCATAATCTCCCTCAGCCGTGCCACTATCTCCGGGTGCTGCGTTGCCCGGTTTTGGTTTTCCAGCGGGTCCTTTTTTAGCTTATAGAGTTCCTCCCGGTCAGTAACTTGCGGGGGAAGCTTCTCCGGTTCCAACAGGTAGCGAATGTACTTATAGTGGTATTTCACCCGGATCAATTGATTCTACCTTTCATAGGCCTGGTAATTGGATGTAGCTCAATGGATTCCTTATTTTTTCAAGTATCTCGCTGTTTTTTCTTGAAGATCCCCCTAAAATATTATATATTTTACAAAATTCACAAATTATTCCGTATTTTACTGGAAAAAGAGAGAAATTGGGTTGGAAATGAAACGAATTGCACGATGGTCATTAGTTATTATTCTTTTATTGAGTATCGGCTTTTCCCTCCGATGGAATTGGTGGAGAAAACCTGATAGTGGATTGCCTATACTTATGTATCACAGTATCGGTTACCCACCAAAAGATGCCAAAAATAAGGGTTTATGGGTTAATCAAGAAAGATTCAAACGCCAGTTATCTTATCTAAAAGAGCACAATTATAAGACTATTACTTTTGAGGATTTGGTAAAGGGATGGGATGAGAATGATTTACCTGACAATCCAGTTATTATCACTTTCGATGATGGATATGCCAGCAACTATACTTTAGCTTTCCCCATATTGAAGGAGGTTGATTTTAAGGCGACAATATTCTTAAACGTTGGTTTTATTGGTCGAGAACGCTATGGACACCGTTTCCTTTCCTGGGAGGAGATTCGCGAGATGCAAGATTATGGGATTGAATTTGGTTCCCATGGAATGAGTCATAGGAATCTCGTGAAGATAAAAGAAAAAGAAGCAAAAAAAGAGATTGAGGAAAGTAAAAGAATCTTAGAGACCTTTCTTGGAAAATCGGTGGTAGCCCTTGCTTATCCTTATGGTGCAGGAAGCGATACATCAGAGGTGAAAAATCTGGTTGCAAAAGCAGGATACATAGTGGCTTGCGGGACAAGAAAAGGAAAGAATTCACCTGGTGAAGGTAGGTTCGCCTTAAAACGGCTAAGTATGGCGCATGTGAATAATTTACTTGATTTCCATCTTTTGCTTACAAGAGGCCGGGTCCATTAAGGATTGATATTATGAAAATTAGTGGATTTACATTCGTTAAGGATGCTGTTAAATATTATTACCCGGTTAAGGAATCGATTGAATCTATACTGCCTATATGTGATGAATTTATTGTAAATGTTGGCAAGTCTAATGACGGGACACTCGAATTAATAAAATCTATTGACAGTCCAAAGATAATAATTTTTGAGTCAGAATGGGACCCCAATTTTAAGTTCAAAGGGAAAATCCTGGCGCAGCAAACGAATATTGCTTTAGAAAAATGTAAAGGCAATTGGTGTTTCTATTTACAGGCTGATGAAGTAGTTCACGAGAATGATTTAACAAAAATAGTGGCATGTATGGAGGAAGATCTTAATGATCACCAAGTTGATGGTTTGATATTTAACTGGGTACATTTTTATGGCGATTATAAGAATTCTGTTAGGTCTTACCATTGGTATAAAAGAGAGGTGAGAATAGTCAGAAATCATCGAGGTATAAGATCGTGGAGCAGCGCACAAGGTTTCAGACTAAATGAAAAAAAGCTTAAAGTTAAATCAACCGATGCTTATATTTATCATTATGGCTGGGTTCGGCCACCAAGAAGTATGGCTGAAAAGAAAAGATATCATGATTCTTTGCATCATGGAGATAATTGGGAAAAAGAATTTACGGAAGAAGAGTTTGGTTACCTTGAAGGTATTGACCCATATATGCTTGATCGGTTTAAGGGAAGCCATCCTGAAATGATGCAAAAAAGGATTGGAGAATGGAGGTGGGATTTTGATTTATCAAAGAGCAATCATAAACTTACATTTAGGGATATAAGGAATAGAATATCTGATTTTATCGCAAGGAAAACAGGCTGGAGGATAGGAGAATACAAAAATTTCATTCTACTGAAGTAGAAATTGCTTAGGTGTTTAGGCTTCATAATCAGTTAAAATGGAAAACAAGAAGAATTAACCAGCTATTAATTGAGGCAGGCTGCCGGATTATGAACGCAGATTTGCCCTATTTAGATATTTTCATTCGCAGACAATTGCTTTTAATGGAGAAATAGCTATTAAAAGCAGAGCAAAAGGATTTTTTTAATTTTTGAGAATATGAAGACCTTATTAGTTGCTCAAGATTTTCCTCCTCAGGGGGGAGGGATGCAGGAGTACTATCTAAATATTTGTCTTAACCTGCCCCCGGAGGAAGTCATTGTTGCTGTCCCCAAGGTGGAGGGTTATCAGGAAGCAGATAGAAAATTACCGTTTAAGATATACCGGGCCCCTTTTGCAGTAAGGAAAGCAAAAGTATTCATCTACAGTTTGATCTGGCTTTTGCAACTAATATGGATAATTAAAAAAGAGAGGATTAGCACAGTTCAATGCGGGGTAATCCTTCCGATAGGCTATCTTAGTTTGATATTGAAATGGATTACAAAGATTAAATACTTAATCTATTTTCACGGAATGGATGCATTAGGAGCGAGGGCGAAGGCTGAGAGATCCCGATTTAAAAAAAGACTCCTTTATAAGATAATTTCAAGGTCGTCAAGGTTAATCTTTAATAGTAAATATACCATGAAGATTTTGGAAGGGCTGGAGATACAAAAAGATAAGTGTGAGGTGATCTATCCCGGGGTGGAACTCAGATTTTTTAGGAGGAGACAACCTTCCCCGGAGATTGTCAAGAAATATAACCTGGAGAATAAAAGGGTAATTTTATTCGTTGGACGATTAGTTAAGAGAAAGGGAATAGATGACGTTCTCCAGGCCCTGCCAGAAGTTATTGAAGAAATTCCTAATTTAAAATATCTAATTGTGGGTAAGGGAGAAGATGAAGCAAGGTTGCGGAAAATTGTTGAAGACATGGGGCTGGAGAAATTTGTAGAGTTTTTAGGATACGCACCCCGGGAGGATTTACCCCATCTTTATAATGCCTCAGATATCTTTGTGATGATCTCCCGGGAGATCGAATCCCGGAAGTCAATAGAAGGCTTTGGGATTGTTTACCTGGAGGCAAATGCCTGTGGGGTGCCGGTGATTGGTGGACGCTCTGGGGGGATACCGGAGGCGATTCTCAATGGAGAAACCGGTTTGTTGGTAGAGCCCGAGAATATCGAAGAGATTTCACAAGCAATATTGAGAATATTGAAAGACAAGCCTTTTGCCCGGAAGCTGGGGGAAAATGGGAGGCAGAGGGTAGAGGCCGAATTTTCCTGGGATAGGGCTGGGAAGAGAGTCCATTTGGTACTGGAAAAACTATAATTATCTTTTTTCCTAAACCCTGAATTTACCGAGGATGAAGGAATGAGAGTTCTATTTAAGGAAAGGGATGGGATAGGCTGCCATATGAGCTATGAGCCCAAATGGTAAGAATGGGAAAGACCTTGATTCCGAGTGAAAAAATAGTCCGCATAGCCTTTTTTTCTTTTGTTCTGTTTTTACCCTTCTCGATTACCGGGGCAGAGATCAGTCTGGGGCTGGGGGTAGCTATCTGGGTGGGGCAGCTAATACTGGCTAAAGATAGACCTTTTACCAGGAACTCCCTGACCCT
>JAUWWP010000017.1 GCA_030616835.1 Deltaproteobacteria bacterium
ATAAGTCAATATTTCAATAACGTCCCCTATTTTTACTATTTTTACCCAATAATAAAAATGGATTAGGAGGGGAGTGAGGATAGCCGGGGCTCGAAGGCCCCGGCTATCCACTGCAGGGAGCTTGTGGGATTTTTGAGGAAACTTCAGGATGTTTCCTCTTTCCCTGACAGAAGGAGACAGGAAAGGTTATAACTTGGCCTGCTGGCGGAGGAAGGTGGGAACTTCAAGATCATCATCGTCGTAATCATCAAAGCTCATCTTTATCAGCTCAGACTCTTCCTGCTTCTTCTCCCTTCGGATGTAGGTGGGCAGATCTCGGTTCTCGTTATGGTGCACTGAAGTTATGGGAGTAAGATGATTTTTAAGGCCGGGAACTATCCTTGTTCCTCCATTCAGAGTAATCCTTGTTCCCCCATTACCGAAACCAGTGGCGATCACGGTAACCCGGATCTCCTCGGCCATGGCCTCGTCGATCACTGCTCCGAAGATGGTATTTGAATCCTCATGAACCTCTTCCTGGATCAGGGTAGCTGCTTCACTAGCCTCAAAAAGGGTCATATTCTGGGATCCGGTAATATTGATCAGGACCCCTTTTGCCCCGTGGATGGAATTGTCCTCTAAGAGGGGACTGGAGATTGCCTTCTGGGCAGAATCCACTGCTCGATTCTCCCCGCTGGCGACTCCGGTGCCCATTATCGCCATTCCCATTCCATCCATAATCGTCCGGACATCGGCAAAGTCCAGATTGATAAGCCCGGGAATAGTGATAAGATCGGTTATCCCTTTGACCGCCTGGAGCAGAATGCCGTCAGTAAGTTTGAAGGTCTCGAGGATCGAGGTGTTCTTTCCGGCAATCCCCAGGAGCTTCTGGTTGGGGACGATGATCAGGGTATCCACCACCTTTCGGAGCTCGGATATCCCATCCTCGGCCTGTCGGAGTCTCCTTTTCCCCTCAAAGAAAAAGGGTCGGGTAACCACTCCCACTGTGAGTGCCCCCACCTCCTTTGCAATCTCAGCAACGATCGGTGCCCCGCCGGTTCCGGTACCTCCACCCATTCCGGCAGTGAGGAAGATCATATCTGCTCCCTCAAGACTCTCCCGGATAGCATCTTGATCCTCCAGGGTGGCTTGATGGCCAACCTCAGGGTCGCCTCCCGCCCCCAGACCTCTGGTCAGTGCTGCTCCGAGCTGGAGCTTCTTGGGAGCGAAGTTGAGCTTTAAGGCCTGGGCATCAGTATTGGCAGCAATGAAATCCACTCCCTTCAGGCTGTCGGCAATCATGGTATTGATGGCGTTGCCTCCTCCACCCCCCAGTCCGATGACCTTGATGTTAGCTCTCAGATCCTGATTTTCTTCAAATTCAAACATTTTCCTACCTCCTTTTTTAGCCCATTAGTTAAACGACTAAATTATAGGTTAAGTTAAAAGAACTCAACAAACCACTCCCGCATTCGGGATCTTACCTTGCCGAAGATATGGTTGTCCCGAAGCCGGAATTTGTTTACCGCCTGGCTTTTGCTCCCGTAGAGCACAAGGCCTACTCCGGTAGCATAGATCGGAGAGTTGACCACATCCACTAACCCACCGATTCCTGTCGGGGAGCCCCTTCTTACCGGAAGATCGAAGATCTCCTCCGCCAGTTCAGGAAGGCCTTCCAGGATTGCCGTTCCCCCGGTAACGACTACGCCGGAGGCGATCAGGTCCCGGTAGCCGGAGGCATTGATTTCTTCGCTAACCAGGGTGAGGATCTCCTCTACTCGGGGTTCAATTATCCCGGTGAGCATCTGTCGGGGAAGCAATCTCGGCTTCCTTCCTCCCACGCTGGGAACCTCAATCGTCTCATCTCTCTGGACCATCGAATGCATTGCGCATCCATATTTTTTCTTGATCTTCTCGGCCTCGGCCGCCGGGGTTCTGAGCCCCACGGCAATATCACCGGTAAGATGATTTCCGCCCAGGGAGAGAACCGAGGTCTGTTTGATGCCACCGTCGATAAAGATAGCAATGTCGGTAGTTCCCCCACCGATATCCACCAATGCTACCCCCAGCTCTTTCTCATCCTGGCTAAGCACCGCCTCGGCTGAGGCCAGAGATTGCAGAACAATATCGCTGACATGCAGGCCGGTCCGGTGGACACATTTAATGATATTCTGGGCCGAGGTTACCGCTCCGGTAACGATATGAACCTTGGCCTCCAGTCTTATCCCGGACATCCCCAATGGCTCCTTGATCCCATCCTGATTATCAATGATGAATTCCTGAGGGAGAATATGGATCACCTCCCGATCCATGGGGATGGCCACTGCCCGAGCGGCATCGACAACCCGCCGAATATCGCTTTCCTTTACCTCCCGCTCTTTGATGGCAATGACTCCCTGGCTATTGAATCCTTTGATGTGTCCTCCGGCTATTCCCGTATAGACACTGGAGATCTCGCACCCGGCCATCAATTCCGCCTCTTCGATCACCCTCTTGATCGAGTCAACCGTGCTTTCGATATTCACTACCACCCCTTTTCTGAGTCCCTTAGAGGGATGAGTGCCGATGCCGACAATATCAACTCCATCCTCTCCTACCTCCCCGACAATTGCGCAGATCTTGGTAGTTCCAATATCCACACCGATGATAAGGTTTTCCCTCCTTCCCATGGCCATATTTTCACCTGCCTTTCTACTTATTCGGTTTTGACGACTGCCATTCTTTGATAATTTAGATCAATATATCTTACGGTTCTGATCCTTCCTTGCAGAAAGGGTAAAAGCCTCTGCAAGTGGCTCCATTTCCGGGAAAGGTGGTTAAGGCCCAGCTTGATCTGGGTAGCAGTATCTGCGGTGAATATGCTCAGGCCAAGATCGGGATCGATATTGATCTCGGAAATATTGCTCTTTCGAAGCCATCCCCTACCGGAAGCTAACTTGAGAAGTGTCAGGGCCTTGCCGAGTAGGTCTTTGACATCTTGCCTGCCTGGGGAGGATAGCTCACTTCGGGTAATCCCAGTAATAACGGGAAAATTTAAGCTCTCCTCCCGGGAAACTTTTTTAAAGATCTGCCCATTTTTATCTAAATAATAAAGATTTTCTAAGTGGATAAGCGCCACGGCTTCCCTCTCCTTGATCTTAATCTTTAAGCTCCGGGGGAGGGTCCGCTGAACTGAGGCCTGCTCAATCCAGGGATGAGCTTCCAACCTTTTCTTTACCTGGACGAGATCGACTGCGAAGATATTGTCATTAATCTTAAGTTGAGATTGGCTGATTACCTGCTCGGGCGATAGTTGCTTTAGCCCTTTGACGGTGATCTGTTCGACCGAAAAATAGGGGGCAGTGATGAGATAGCGATACCCTCCGGCAAGCAAAAGGAAGGAGCCGATAATGACTGAGCCCCAGAGAAGTAGGCGGAAGAAGCCAAAGATAACCCTCTGGTAGTCTTTTTTCTCCCGGGAACGATTTTTTCTAACCCGGAGTTTTTTTCGGGTCTTATAATCTCGCATTTACCCTTCCAATTAATTAACCTTTCCGCCTTGGGCGAACTTGCCGCTCCGGAACCCTGATCTTCAAACTTGCCTTATTCAAGATCCGCTCCACCAGATCGTTATAATCCAGGCCAATCTCCCGGGCAATCTTGGGCAGAAGGCTGGTAGTGGTCATCCCAGGCAGCGAGTTCACCTCCAGAAGATAGGGTCTACCTTGAGGATCTACCCGAAGATCGACCCTGGTTGCTCCCTGGCAACCAAGACACTTGTGAGCCTCCAGAGCTGCCTTTTCCGCTTTCTTTAGGGCCTTTGGAGAAAGGCGGGGAGGGAGAATGTATTCCGATAGCCCTTTGGTATACTTGGCCTGATAGCTATAAAATTTATCCTTGGGCACCACCTCGACCCCTCCCAGCACCTTATCCTGAAGAATGCCGACATGGATCTCCTTGCCGGCAATATACTGTTCGATAAGAATTTCATAATCATACCGGAAGGCCTCTTTCAGGGCTGCCTTCCACTCTCTTGCCTCGGAGACGATGTTTACCCCCACCGATGATCCCTCTCCACACGGTTTTACTACGGCAGGTAACGAGAAAGGCAGGTCCGAGCTTTTAAACCGGCTGGCCTGCTCTTTCCGGAGGAGATAATATTTGGGGATAGGGAGTTGATGAAACCCAAAGAGTTCACGGGAGGCGAGCTTATTCATTGAGAGGGCACTGGCCAGGATCCCGGAACCGGTGTAGGGGATCTTTAATATCTCCAATAGGCCCTGGATTGATCCATCCTCTCCGTATCTGCCATGAAGTGCGATAAAGGCAACTTTTATCCCTTCCTTAACTAACCGGAGGCCAATATCTCTTTTAGCATCGAGGCCAATTGCCTGGTAGCCCTTGTCCCAGAGAGCCTTGAGAATAGCCCGGCCCGAGTTTAGGGAAACCTCCCTTTCCGCTGATGTCCCTCCCATAAGCACCCCAATTTTTTTGCCCTTGAACATTTTTACTCACTTATTCAAGAATAATATCCAGGGGATCGGTGGAGTCCCCTATGTTCTCTTCCTGCAGAAGATCCCATCCGTCTAAGGCGGACTGCTCAAATCTTTTGATGTATTCAGCAATCAGCTTTTCATCCTCAACACTAATCTCGCGAAAACGGATTCCCATTCCCGGAACCGGAGATGAGCTCCGGGAGGAAGTCCTCTGGCACCAGACTACCTCTCCCAGGGCGGTAATAAGCCTTGAATTCTGAGGCAGGCTAAAACTAAGCATCACGGTAGTACCGATTGGCAGGGTCTTAGTGGTTTCGAGAAATAACCCGGCCTTGCTGATATTCTGGGTATAATCGAACAGAAACAGATCAGAGTCCTTGTAGTCCACCAGAATCTTGATCGGTGCCCTGGGCTTCTGATCCGCCTTAATCTCTTTCAACTGTGCCATTTTTTACCTCCTCGTGGGTTTAAGTTAATCCTCCCCGATCACCTTAATCTCGGGGATAAGGCTTATCCCGGTTTTCTGAGATACCTTCTCTTTAATCAAGTCCATTAAAACTAAGATGTCTTTAGCCCGGGCTTCCCCGGTATTGACAATAAAGTTGGCATGAAGATCGGAGATCCTTGCTCCCCGAACCCTTACTCCTTTCAGCCCGGCTTCCTCAATCAGCTTCCCGGCGAACTGGTCCGGAGGGTTTCTGAATATGCAACCAGCACTGGGTTGATCCAGGGGCTGGGCCTTCTTCTTGGTGAGGAGATTCTTAACTGTTCGGGAGCGAATCTCTTCCCTGTTCCCCTTATTGAGGCGCAGAGTTGCCCCAAGAATAATAGTGCCTTGGGGAAGCTCTAAGTCTCGATAGCTAAAATTCAGGCTCTCCTTTTTCACCGGCACCGCCTCTCCATTCGCCCCGATCCACCTCAGCGAGTCTACCAACTCCCCGAGCTGGGTGGATCCGGCCCCGGCATTCATGGTTAGGGCACCTCCCACGGTGCCGGGAATACCGGCCAGGTCTTCCAATCCAGTAAGCTCCTGAGTTTGGGCAAGCTTCAACAATCGGGAAAGTGGAGTTCCTGCTCCGACCCTGATCTCCCCATCCTTCGCCTCCATCTCCCGAAAGCCCCGGGAAAGGCTAATCAACAATCCCCGAACTCCTCCATCTCTGACGAGGAGATTAGTTCCTCTCCCGATCACCAGATAGGGTAGATTCCGATCCCCGATAAGATTAAGTAACCTGGTTAGCTCTTCCAGGTCCTGGGGAAAGACCAGGCAATCAGCTACCCCCCCTACCTTGAATGAGGTATAATCCTTCATCGGGATATCAAAGTGGACCTTTCCTGGTAAAAGTGCACTTAGCTTTTCTTTCAGATCGGCATCCATCCTTACGCCCGCTTTCTTAAATCTTTCTTCAGGGCGTTGAGCAGCTCATCAGCTACCTGCCCGATATCCCCGGCGCCCAGGGTAATTATCATGTCCCCGGGTCGCACTATTTTAAGAAGGTGTTTTCCGACATCTTTTAGCTGGGGGATGAAGGTGACGGCCTTATGCCCGTGGCCGCAGATTCCCTGGTAGAGTCCCTCAGCACTGACTCCGGGTATCTTCTTTTCCCCGGCCGGATAGATATCGGTAATGATTAAGGCATCCGCCTGATGGAAGGCAGGGAGAAATTCAGAGTAAAGATCCCGGGTTCGGGTATAGCGATGGGGCTGAAATACAACCACTACTCTCCTATTCCAGGTGGTCTTGGCAGCGGCTAAGGTTGCCTTTATCTCCTGGGGGTGATGCCCATAATCATCCACCACCATGATCCCTTTGGCCTCTCCCTTTATCTCAAAACGCCTTTCTATTCCGCTAAAGCCCTTCAGCGCCTTCTGGATAACCTTAAAACCCAGCTCCAGCTCCAGTGCCGTAGCAATAGTAGCCAGGCAGTTATAGATATTGTGGAGCCCGGGCATCCCGATGCTGAGCCGTCCCAGCTCTTTGCCTTTCCAATAAACGGTGAAACTGGTCTTCATGGGTTTAAGCTCAATATGGCGAGCCTGAAGATCTGCCTGTCCGGCAAGCCCATAAGTGATATGGGTTTTATTTAGCTGGGGCAGGAGGCCCTGGAGATTGACCTCGTCCAGGCAAAGAATTGCCCGTCCATAAAAAGGGAGCTTATTAATGAATTCCACAAAGGCCTCCTTCTCCCGGGCAAAGTCCTGATAGTAATCCAGGTGCTCAGGGTCGATACCGGTGACCACGGCAATGGTGGGTGAGAGCTTCAGAAACGAGCCGTCGCTCTCATCGGCCTCAGCTACCAGGAATTCCCCCTGCCCCAGCTTGGCGCCGCTCCCCAGACTATTTAACTTTCCTCCAATAACCACGGTAGGGTCGAGACCTCCCTCGGCTAAAACCGTGGCAATCATCGAGGTAGTGGTGGTTTTTCCATGGGTTCCCGCAACCGCGATTCCGTATTTCATTCTCATCAGCTCCGCCAGCATCTCTGCCCGGGCGATTACCGGGACAAGCCTTCTGCGGGCCTCCACCACCTCCGGGTTATCCTTTCCTACTGCCGAGGAGACTACCACCACCTCTGCTCCCTTGATGTTCTCTTTCCGGTGGTGATAATAGATGGTGCTCCCGAGTTTTTTTAGCCTTTCGGTAATCTCGGTCCGTTTCCGATCAGAGCCACTGATGGAGTAGCCCAGGTTCAGGAGAACCTCAGCAATTCCGCTCATTCCCGCCCCACCGATCCCCACGAAGTGGATATGCTGGCCTTTTTTATACATCGTTTATTCGTTATTCGGTTGTGCTGCTCGTTTCGTCTCTCGTCACTCGGTTATGTTCCCCCAACCGTTTTACGAATAACGATACGAGCTGCGTAACCGCAACCGATTATCCTCCCAACCGCCGTCTGAGGAGGACTAAGCGGCATCCTCCGCAGAAGAAAAAACGAGCCGGTAGCACTCATTCACAATCTCCTCAGCGGATTGAGGATGAGCGATACTCCCGCTCCGCTTCCCCATGTTGTCCAGTAGCTCTCGGTTGTGGTAGTATTTCAAAATAGCTTTAGCCAGAAGCTCACCATTCAAATCATCTTCCAGGATTAGCTCGGCGGCCCCCTTATCCACCAGCACCCGGGCATTAAAGCGCTGATGGTCGGCAGCGGCATGGGGAAAGGGGATCAGGATGGCTGCCTTACAGCTCACCGCGAGCTCGGCGATGGTAGTGGCCCCGGCACGGCAGATTACCAGATCCGCCTGATGGTAGGTCGGGCCAATATCATCAATGAAGAGCCTCACCTCGGCATCAAACCTGCAGGCCTGATATGCTCGGGAGACTGATTCAAAATCCTTTGCTCCGGTTTGATGAATGATCTTTAAAGATTCCCCAATCTCCTTGAGATATTTCAGGGCTTCCACCATCGTAGTATTGATCCGGTGAGAGCCCTGGCTACCGCCTAAAAGGAGAAGGGAGAACTTGTCTTCCTGCTCCTTCTTTTTCTTCAGTCCTTCCCGGAACTGTCCTCTGACCGGGTTTCCCATAAGCCGGGTCTTCCCTTCAGGGAAATACCTTCTGGTTTCCGGAAAGGAGATAAAAATCCTTTTCACCAGCCAGCCAAGAATTCGGTTGGTTATCCCGGGATAGGCATTCTGCTCATGGATAACGGTGGGGATGCTCAGGGCCCAGGCAGTAATAACCAGGGGCCCCGAGGCATATCCCCCTACCCCGATTACCAGGTGAGGGCGAAAATTTCTGATAATTCGGTAAGACTGAAGGATGCTCCGGGGAATTTTCCCGGCTAAGCGTAGCTTAGAGCTCAACTTCTTTCCTTTGATTCCTTCTACCTCGATGAAGCGGAGGGAGTAACCTAATTTCGGCACTATCTCTGCCTCCTGGCCCTGGAGGGTTCCCACGAAGAGTATTTGATTGATAAGATCCCGATGGGTAAACTCTTCGGCCAGGGCAATCCCGGGGAAGAGGTGGCCTCCGGTTCCTCCCCCGGCAATAATAATTTTCATCGCTTACTTCCAATTAATTCCTAAATTCTATTTCAACCACGAATTACACTAATTACACGAAGTAAGGGCAATTCATGAGTTGCCCCTACATTATACGAATCGCCTTAGCGGGGCTTCCGCCTGAGGCGGACCAAATCCCAAATCCTAATTCAATCATTTGCATTTTGCAATTTACAATTTACAATTTCTTTATTGATCTTACTCTCTGGGAGGAGATGTTTAAAAGAATCCCCGCCCCAATAAGACTAACAATCAAAGAGCTTCCTCCATAACTGATAAAGGGAAGGGTCAGGCCTTTAGTGGGTAAGAGGCCGAGGCTGACCCCGAAATTAACCATAGCCTGCAGCCCGATCATCAAGGTAATTCCCAGAGCCAAATAGCTGCCAAAAGGATCAGGAGCAGAGAGCGAGATCTTTATCCCCCGCAGAATAAGGATTAGAAACAGGGTTAAGGTAGCCACTACTCCCAGAAATCCCAATTCTTCTCCGATTACGGAAAAGATGAAGTCGGTATGGGCATCAGGCAAATAGAAGAGCTTCTGCCGACCTCGCCCCAGCCCCATTCCCCATAGTCCCCCGGAGCCAAAAGCTAAAAAGGATTGGATGATCTGGAAACCGCTGTTGGTGGGATCTTTCCAGGGATTCAGAAAGGCCAAGATCCTCTTCTTCCGGTAATCTGCCCGAATTACCATTAAATAGATGGCCGGCAGGGATAGCAGAAATCCGGAGAGCAGGTGCCTTAGCTTAAGTCCGGCAGCAAATAGAAGAATAAGAGCAATTGCTGCCAGGATCATTGCGGTGCCGAAGTCTGGCTGGGCAATGATAAGCAGGACAAAGACCCCGGAGACGAGGGCCTTAGGGAGAAAAGTCTTCTTCTTCTGCTTTTTACTAAGGGAATAAGCTAAATATATTACTAAAGCGAGTTTGGCAAACTCGGCGGGCTGGAGGGAGAAACTGGCAAACCTTAGCCAGCGACTGGAGCCGCTAACTTCAGTTCCCACGCCGGGAATAAGAACCAGGATCAGAGACAGAAGGCTCCCAATCAGCAGTAGGTAGACCAACTTGCTCCAGATCTGATAATTGACTGCCATTGCCGCAATCAGGAGCAGTATTCCCAGGAGGCCAATCATCAATTGCTTCTTCAGGAAGAAATAGTCATCGCCAAGCTTTTCCGAGGCATAGATGGAGCTGGAGCTAAAAACCATCACGATCCCGAGCACTACCAGGATCAGAATGCACCAGAGTAGCACTCCATCAATGGCATTGGCATTTTCATTTCTCATCTTTTTCTCTACCCTTTTAACCCCGATTATGCGTGAACACCCGAATCACTTGAAAGGGTTCAACTGGGAAAAGTTCAAATGTCAAATAAAATAAATCCAAATGTCAAAGCTCAAAGTTCAAATGAAATCCAAAGTTCAAATTACAAAATAAAAGAAGAAAAATCTTCTTGTCCTGAGCTTGTCGAAGGATTGATATTTAGTCATTTGACATTCATTTGTCATTTGGATTTTGTCATTTGGGCTTATATAATATTTGGGCTTTGACATTTGACATTCAGCCTTCGTAGCCACTACGGCGAAGTAGGCTTATATTGGAATCCTTGACCCCTTTAATCCTCTCTTTACCACACATGTTCTGAGCCTGCCGAAGGAGTTAAATCCCTACGTTTTACGCATTATTTTAATTTAGGTCTCTGACCAACTGCTTAAAGGCCCTTCCCCGATCCTCGTAATTAGAAAACATGTCAAAGCTGGAGCAGGCCGGGGAAAGGAGAACCAGATCGCCGGAACAGGACTTTGCCCATGCCAACTTAAGTGCCTGGGCAAGATTCTCTACTGATAGGGTCTCGGTTAGCCTCGGGAGAGCCTGAGCGATCTTGTCTCGGGCTTCACCCATAAGGATAAGGGCCTTTACCTTTTCTCTTACCGGATCTCGGAGGGGAGTGTAATCGCTTCTCTTATCTCTACCCCCGGCTATCAGAATTATGGGTTCGCGGAAGCTCTCCAGCGCTCTTTTTGCCGAGTTTACGGTAGTTGCCTTGGAATCGTTATAGAATTTTACCCCCCTTAGCTCTCGCACGAACTCCAGGCGATGCTCCAGGCCGGAGAAATGCTCCAGGGCTTCCTGGGTTTTTTCCCGAGGGCAGGAGCAGATCCCGGCTACGGTTATCGCGGCCATAATATTCTCCAGGTTGTGGGGGCCTCGCAGCTTAAATCTTTCCGGGGGGAAGGCCTCCTTCCGGCCCGAGGGGGCCTGACAGAGTATTTTGCCCTCTTCGAGATAAGTTCCTTGTTTAAGAGTGCGGGTTCGAGAGAAAAATATCTTCTTTGCCCTGATTCTCCGGGAGGCCCGGCTAAATAGAGGATCATCTTTGTTTAAGATTGCGAACTCGGAGCCCTGCTGATTGGCAAAGATCCGTAGCTTTGCCCGGATATATTGGCGGTAGGAGCGGTAGCGGTCAAGGTGATCCTGAGAGAGATTCAGGAGAAGGGCAATATAGGGCTTGAAGCTATAAGTCCTCTCCAGTTGAAAGCTACTGAGCTCAGCTACCGCATAATCGCATTGCTCATCGGTCCGGGCATACTCAATTAGCGGGCGACCGATATTTCCCCCTAAAAATACCTTCTTTCCTGAATTTGTAAGAATCCTCTCTAATAAATTAGCCGTAGTGGTTTTGCCGTCAGTTCCGGTTACTGCAATTATCGGAGTCCGGATGAACTGGTAAGCAAGCTCGATCTCACTGATTACCTTTATGCCTTCCCGGATCGCAGACATAAGGGGTCTGATCGGAGGAATCCCCGGGCTTACCACAATCAGCTCGGCCTCCAGAAAGCTCCTGAGCCGATGTCCTCCAAGCTCGGTCTTAATCCGGCCCTCTTCGATCTTTTCCAATTCTTCCCCCAGCTCCGTGCGTGATTTATAGTCGGTTATGATTATCTGAGCCTCTTTTTCCTGCAAAAATTGGGCGGTGGCAATTCCGGTTCTTCCCGCTCCCACTACCAGAACCCTTTTGCCCTTTAGTTCCATTGATGACCAAATCCCCAAAGAGGATTTTTTTCGTGCAATTCGAGTAATTCGTGGTTCCATAAAGAATCATTCTGAAATCAGCGTAGTTTCAAAGTACCCAATGCTGCCAGCGCCAGGATAATAGAGATGATCCAGAACCTGACGATGATCTTCGGCTCGGCCCAGCCCTTCAGCTCAAAGTGATGGTGGATCGGCGTCATCTCAAAGATCCGTTTGCCCCTCCATTTAAAGGAGGCTACCTGAAAGATTACCGAAAGGGTCTCCACCACAAAGAGCCCTCCTACCAGGATCAGAAGCATCTCGTGCTTGCTTACCACGGCCACTGTTCCCAGGGCCCCGCCGAGGGCCAGGGAACCAACATCTCCCATAAAAACCTGGGCAGGATAGGTGTTATACCAGAGAAAGCCCAGGCCAGCTCCTACCATTGCCCCACAAAAGATACTCAGTTCCCCGCTTCCGGCAATATAAGTAATCTGAAGGTATTTGGCGATGACAGCATGCCCACTGACATAGGCGAGCAGTAGATAGGCCCCGGCAGCAATGGTAACCGGCCCAATGGCCAGTCCATCAAGGCCATCGGTCAGGTTCACCGCATTGGAGGCGCCGGCAATCACCAGCAGGGCAAAGATTATATACAGCCAGCCCAGATCCGGGGCGAATATCTCCGGCTTTAAAAAAGGAACCGCCAGGATTTTGGGGAAATTGGGATCGAAATAAAGGACAATCCCCACGATCAGGGCGAGGAGAAGCTGGGCGAGCAATTTATACCTTCCCTTTATCCCCATACCTCTCCGCTCTTTTTTGATTAGCTTCAGATAATCATCTAAGAAGCCAATGAGCCCGTATCCTGCGGTGAGCAGTAGGACGATCCAGACATATCGATTGCTGAGGTCAGCCCAGAGCAGGGTGGAGAGGGTGATGGCGACAAGGAGCAGGGTTCCTCCCATTGTGGGGGTTTCTCCCTTGGCCAGATGTCGGGAGGGGACATCCTCTCGGATCGGTTGCCGGATCTTTTTTTCCGTGAGGATCCTGATTAGCCAGGGGCCAAAGAGGAGGCAAATGACCAGGGTAGTGAGAGCCGCCCCGAGGGCCCTGAAGGTAATGTATTTGAAGACATTGAATATGATAAATGTATCTGCGAGCGGATAAAGTAAATGATAGAGCATTAGCTATCCCTTTTTTTCTGAGAGAGAATCGAGGATTCTCTCCATCCTCATTTTCCTTGAGCCCTTGATTAAAATCCAATCGCCCTCGTGGATGATTCCTTTTAGTTGGTGGGCGATCCCTTCATGGTTCTTACCGATAAATACTTTTTTCTTATTCATCCCTTTCTCTTGAGCACCGCTGGCAACAGCTCCTGCCCACTGCCCAGTTGTGAATAAGAGGTCAACCTTGAGCTCAGCAACCATCCTTCCCAGTTGGCGATGGAAAGATTCGGAGGCAGCACCCAGTTCCAGCATGTCTGCCAGGACTGCGATTGCCCGGCCGCCTTCAGACAGGCTAACCAGGATATTGAGGCTCTCCTCCATAGATTCAGGGTTGGCATTATAGGTATCGTTGAGCAGGTAAATCCCCTTGCTTAGAGGGATAATCTCCAGACGCCCGGGGCAGGGGGTAAAGCACTCCAGGGCTTTCTTGATGTTGGCGAGATCTACCTTAAGGATTAGGGCCGCCGCCGCCGCGGCCAGGGCGTTGTAAATATTAGCTAGTCCGGGGAGCGGCAGATTTAAGGAGATCCACTCATCCGGGGCGCTCAATTTGAATTTTGTTCCCTTCATACCCAGCGGTAAAATATCTTCTGCCCGGACATCGGCCTGGCTTTTAATCCCGAAGGAGAGCTTCTTGCCCGGGTAAGACTCAGCCAGTTCCACTACCCTAAGATCATCGGCATTGAAGACGGCTGAGCTACTGGATTTAAGTGTGCGAAATAGCTCCCCTTTGGCCCGGGCTACCCCTTCCCTGGTCCGAAAGAATTCCAGATGGGAATCAGAAACATTAGTGATAACTCCTACCTGGGGCTCGGTAATCTCGGTCAGGCGGGCAATCTCTCCGGGCTGGTTGGCCCCCAATTCCACCACTGCGATCTGGTGCTCAGTAGAAAGGCGCAGCAGTGTCAGAGGGACTCCCACCAGATTATTAAAATTCCCCTGGCTCTTCAGTACCTTGAAAGAGTGTTCCAGGATCATGGCCAGCATCTCTTTGGTAGTGGTCTTCCCATTGGTTCCGGTGATGGCGGCTAAGGGGATCGGGTGTCTCTGTCTCCAGTAACGGGCGATCTGCCCCAGAGCGTTTAGGGTATCGTTCACCTCAATTACCGTGATCCCCTGCCGGTCCGCCTGAGGCGGAAAGCTCCGGAGCGCCGCCTTTTTTACCATGAGCCCCACTGCTCCTCGGCTAATTGCTTGCTGGAGAAAATTATGCCCGTCGTAGCGCTCTCCTTTTAACGCAATAAAAAGCTCTCCTGGCCTGACCTTTCGGGAATCGGTAGAGACATCCTTAAAGCCAATGGAGAGCTCTCCCCGGGTTAGCTTTCCTCCGGTTGCCGGCAATATATCCTGGCAGGCAAATTTATCTGGGATCTGGCTATTCACGGTAGTGTACTTATTTAGTTGATAATTCCAGCCATATATTTATTAAACCAAACTTTCATTCGTTATTCGTTAATCGGTTGCGCTGCTCGTTTCGTCTTTTCCTTCGACAAGCTCAGGACAGGCGTCACTGGGTTACGTTTCTCCTTACGCTCCTGGCTTTTTATTTCATCCTTAACCGTTTTACGAAACCCGATACTAGCCGCGCAACCACAACCGATTGCCCCAACCGATAACTTTTAGAGTTCTATCAACCACCAAAGGGTTATTACCCTGTTCATTGCGATTTAAGAGTTCTTAAGGCCTCCTTTACTTGCTTGCGATCATCAAAAGGGATCCGCTTATCTCCAACGAGCTGATACCGCTCGTGTCCCTTTCCAGCGATAAGGACTGAATCACCCTCACGGGCGACAGCTAAGGCCGTCCGGATTGCCTCTTTTCGGTCGGCCATAATCAGATAACCTTTTGCCGTAAATCCTTTGGTAATTTTCCGAGGGGAGTATTGGCGGCATCCGCCTGAGGCGGACTCCACCCCCTGGCTGATATCAGAGATTATTTTGTCCGGGGCCTCCCCTCGGGGATTGTCCGAGGTGATGATGGAAAGGTCGCTGAGCTTAGCCGAGATTTCTCCCATTAAGGGTCTCTTGCCTTGATCGCGCTCCCCTCCGCAGCCGAATACCGTAATTATCCTGCCCGGGGTAAGCCTGCCCAGGCTTTCCAGGACACTCTGTAAGGCTTGAGGGGTATGGGCATAATCTATTAAGATGGTTATCCCTCGCTTGTTGGCAATTCTTTCCATCCGCCCGGGGATCGGGGAGGTTGCCCCAATCCCCTTTTTGATCTTTTCCTGGGGGATTTCCAGGCTTGTTCCCACGGCGGTGGCGGCCAAGATATTGGAAAGATTAAATTCCCCTAATAGGGGAGAGGAGATTTTTAAGCTCCCCTGGGGAAGCTTGATCTGGGCCTTGATCCCCTCCGGAGAAAACCTGACCTCCTGGGCAGATACATCGGCCCCTTTCCTCCTGCCAAAGCTAAGAGGCTTTAGTCCGGGAGGAAAATCGATTGAGTTTACCTTGGGGTCATCGAAATTAAAGATTGCCCACTTATTCTGCTTGCGACTTTCCGGTAGGTTCTCTAAGAAGAATTTTTGTTTACTGGCAAAATAATCCGTCATATTGCCATGATAATCCAGGTGATCCTGACTTATGTTAGTGAAAAGTCCAATATCAAACTGACATCCGTCTACTCTTCGGAGAGTTAGGGCATGGGAGGAGACCTCCATTACCGCGCAGTTCACACCCTGATCAACCATCTCCCGTAAGATTCTTTGCAGTTCCAGGGATTCCGGGGTAGTATGCCCGGCGGGCAGTACCTTTCCTGGATAGCGGTGGTTGATAGTTCCGATCACCCCTACCTGATAGCCATCCTCCTTTAAGATAGACTCAATCAGGTAGGCAGCAGTGGTTTTCCCATTGGTTCCGGTAATGCCAATGAGCTTAATTCCCTCTGAGGGATTACCATAAAATCTGGTAGCGAGTATTGCCAGAGCCCGCCGGCTGTCTTTCACCACTATCCGGGTTGCTCCTTTCCTATTAGGTTTTGGTACCTCCATTACCACTGCCCGCACCCCCTTACCTACCGCCTCTTCAATAAAATTGTGGCCGTCCTCCTTCAGACCCCGGATGGCCACAAAGAGGAATCCCGGCTTAACCTTGAGGGAACTGTAAGCAATTCCTTTAATCTCCGGGGAAACTGGTCCTTTTACCTCACTCAGTTCTAAGCCTTTAATTAGTTGGTCCAGTTTCATTTTAGATTGCAGATTTTAGATTTTAGATTTCAGATCTGCAATCTGCAATCTGAAATCTGTAATCTGAGTGGTGGGGGGAGCCCCGAGAATTAACAGGGTCTTCTCAGCTATCCGCTTAAAGACAGGTGCGGCTACCAGACCCCCATTGGCCTTTCCCTGGGGTTCATCAATGATCACCAGTATTGCCAGCTCGGGCTCTTTTGCGGGGACAAAGCCCATAAAGGAGCCGAGCAATCGGTCCTCGGAGTATCCTCCGTTAATTATGTCAGCCTTCTGAGCAGTTCCGGTCTTCCCGGCCACTTCATATCCCTTGAGGGCAGCCCTCCATCCAGTAGCATTTTTCTTCACTACGCCGGTCAGGATCTTGGTAACTATCCGGGCAGTCTTCGGGGAAATAACCCTCCTTATTACCCGGGGCTTGGTGGTATGGATCACTGTTCCTCGGGGATCGATGATCTTCTTTACCACGAAAGGTCTCATAAGCCGACCTCCATTGGCAATAGCTCCCAGGGCGGAGATTAATTGAAGGGGAGAAAGGGAGATCCCCTGCCCAAAAGAGATGGTCCTTACTCCCATTTGGAACCAGCTTCGGGGTGGACGGACTAGGCCGGAAATCTCCCCGGGGAGATCGATACCTGTTTTTTCTCCAAAGCCAAAGGCAGTTATATACTGATAAAACTTCTCCTTTCCGAGCTTTTCCCCGATCTTACTTGCCCCGATGTTGCTGGAGAAGTGGATGATCTGCTCCAGGGAAAGCCAGCCATATTCTCGCGGGTCGTGGATGGTATTTCCTCCGATCTCATAGGAGCCCTTCTCGCAAAAAAAGAGATCCTTGGGCTGGGCTACTGCCTCCTCAATGGCGGCAGCGAGCAGGAAGACTTTAAAGGTGGAACCCGGCTCAAAACTATCAGTAATCGCCCGGTTTCTCCAGAGGGAGGGCTGATACCGCCAGAAACAGTTAGGATTGAATTCAGGCTGCAAGGCCAGGGCCAATACCTCACCGGTCAGGGGATTAGTAACGACGACCACTCCGCTTTTGGCTCTGGTTGCCAGGACTGCCTTCTTCAGCTCCCTTTCAGCGATATACTGGATCCCTTTATGGATGGTTAGGTAAAGATCATTTCCCTCGGAAGAGCGGAGGAGGTTTCCTCCCCGGGGGAAAATGGTGTGTCCCCGGGCATCCCTTTCGGTGAGGAATAGCTCGGGCTCTCCCTTTATTAAATGGTCATATTTTAGTTCCAGTCCCTCCAGGCCCTGGCTGTCCAATCCGGCAAATCCCAGGAGATGGCCGGCGAGGGTTCGATTGGGATAGAATCTTTTATTCTCCTGGATAAAGCCAATTCCCTTCAGATCCAGGGCCTTGATCTTCAGGGATTGAGAAGGGGAGATCCGGCGAGACAGCCAAACAAATGGCCTCTCCGGGGAAAGCTTATTTAGAAGTTCTCTCCGGGGTATTCTCAAGATGGGTGAAAGCTGACGGGCCACTGCCGAACGGTCAAATATCTTCCTTGGCTGCGCATATATCGAATCCACCGCCACGCTTACTGCCAGCTCCTGGCCCTCGCGATCGAAGATCCTCCCTCGTCGGGGAGTCGAAAGGGTGAACTTTCGCTGCTGTCTTTCAGCCCTTCCCCTTAAGGTTTCGCTTCTTAAGACCTGGAGCTGAAAGCTCCTGCCCAGGACCACCAGATAGGAGAGGAGAAATAAGAATCCTATTACTAATATCCGGGTTTTTTTCATTATTGGTAGTGAACCTATTTTAGTTAGTAATTCCAGCCATATATTTGTTTAACCAAACTTTCATTCGTTATTCGTTAATCGGTTGCGCTGCTCGCCCCGTAAAAAAATATCGATATTTATCGAAGGTAATCACATTTAGCAACTTATTTTACGGGGCTCGTTTCGTCTTTTCCTTCGACAAGCTCAGGACAGGCGTCACTGGGTTACGTTTCTCCTTACACTCATGGCTTTTTATTTCATCCTTAACCGTTTTACGAAACCCGATACTAGCTGCGCAACCACAACCGTTTGACCCAACCTATCCTTCGACAGGCTCAGGACAAGTAACTTGCAGAGTTTTATCAACCACTAAAGGACTACCACCTCATTGTTTAATAACAATTATCTGTTCCGGTCGAGGAAGGTTCAGGCCCAGAGTTCCCCGGGCCACCTTCTCTATTCTCTGCGGGGACTTTAAAGTAGCAACCTCTAAGCGC
>JAUWWP010000451.1 GCA_030616835.1 Deltaproteobacteria bacterium
CTCTTGCATATTCAACAATTGCGGGGACATCCACAAACCCGCCGATATTGGTCCCGCAGTGGCAGACAAAAACCCCAATCCGGGGCTCCTTCCCCACTACATCTATTTCCTCGGGATACTCCTTTTTAGTAACCAGGGTTCCCCTCTGCCCGGCCAGGAGATTAATTGCCTTGGAGGCCGACCCGCTGGCCTGGGTCACGGTCTCGGGAATGTCCTTGGGATCGGAAAAAGGACCACAGACAAATATCCCCTTCCTATTGGTCTCCAGCGGCGAGAACTTATCTGTCCGGCAGAAGCCATACTCATCAAGCTCGATCCCCACTCTCGCGCTTAAGTCCCGGATATCCTTATGAGGCAGGAGACCGCTGGAGAGCACTACCATATCGAACTCCTCCTCCACCTCCTTGCCCTCGTCCGAGCGGTATCGGAGTTTAAGATTCTTGCTCGCCGGAACCTCCTTGATTGATGAGGGCTTGCACCGGGTATATTTTACTCCAATCTCCTTGGCCCGCTCGTAATAGGCATCGAACCCCTTGCTGAAGGCGCGCAGATCAATAAAGAAGACATGGCATTCGAGCCCGGGTGCATGCTCCTTGGCAATTATGGTATGTTTGGTGGCATACATACAGCAGACCGAAGAGCAGTAATTCCTCTCCTTCTCCCGGGAACCGATGCACTGAATAAAGGCGACTTTCTGAGGCATTCTTCCATCAGAGGGACGAAGAACCTTTCCCCGGTAGGGTCCGCTGGCACTCAATATTCTTTCGAACTCAAGGCTGGTCACCACATTAAGATATCGTCCGTATCCGTATTCTGCCTGGGACTCCGGGTTAAATAGCTCAAAGCCGGGAGAGAGGATAACGGATCCTACCTTTATTTCTCTGAGCTTATCGCCCAGGGTATAATCAACGGCCTGGTTTCCGCAGACCTTAGCGCACAGGCCGCAGCCAATACACTTTTCCTTATCAATGGTATAGATTAGCGGCATTGCCTGGGGAAACATGACATAAATGCTGGCACGTGTACCCAGGCCCGTATTATAGGTATCTACTGCCTCCATCGGACAGTTCTGGGCACACAACCCGCAGCCGGTGCATTTCTCTTCGATTACATAACCGGTCTTTTTCCGGATTGTTACCTCAAAGTTTCCGACCTCTCCCTTAAGCTCGGAGAGCTCGGCATTGACAATCAGCTCAATATTTAAATGCCGGCCGGCCTCCACCAACCGGGGGGCCATGGTGCACATGGCACAGTCGTTGGTAGGAAAGGTCTTATCCAGTTGAGACATAACCCCGCCGATACTGGGGCTACGGTCCAGGAGATACACCTTATATCCTGATTCAGCCAGATCTAAGGCTGCCTGCATCCCCCCAATCCCGCCGCCGACGACTAAAACTGCACCAACTTTTTGATTAGTTTTCTCAGCCATTTTTTACCAGTGTATAGAAAAATGATTTACGAAAACAGAGCGTTGGCATCTTGATCCCGAGTTTTTCCGATACCTGCTGGATAGTTGTTTCCTCTTCAACCTAAACCTTTCTATCGTTAATCACGAAAAAGTAGTTCAAGATAACCCTCGATAAACTTCTCTCCGATGTCGAATATGATGAATAACAATCGTTTTCGACTTTTTATCTACTTGATAAATAATTCGATAATCACCAATTCTTAAACGATAGGTTGCCGCTACACCCATTAGTTTTATTGCTTGATGAGGAACCGGCTCTTCAGAAAGTTTTTCTATTGAGTCCAAAACATTAGAAATTAACTCGCGAGGCATCCTACGAATTTCTTTCTCAACGACACCTTTAAATTCAATCTTAAAGGAGCCCATCTTTTTTCAACCTTCGCTTCAATTCAGTAAAAGAAACAGTTGGCTCACTCCTCCTTTCCGCCACGACAGCGAGGTCGTGAATATCTTCTAACCATCGTTCATACTCTTCTAAAGGAATAATTACCGCGGTTCGTTTCCCATTCTTATCGATTACAAAATGTTCCTTCAGTTTTTTCATTAGTGTATCCTCCATTTAAAGTGCGTCAGAGCACTAGTCACCAGAACACTATCTATTTTGTTGCAAAATAAACTTGACAAGCTAATTCATCAGCTTTTTGCCAAACAATCAGTTTTTTATAACCTTTTTCTGGTGTCCTTGTCTCCTTGTCCTTTTGTACCCTAGTGCCCTGGTGCTCTTGTGTCCTGGTGCCCTAGTGCTCTCGTATTCTGGTGCCCTTCTATTTTTTACCTCTATCATAAAGGTCATTGGTCATTGGGATTTGGTTATCGATTACCCTCTATGTTTTTACCCCTAGATAAAGGGGGACATCATCCTCAACCTTATCGAGCATTACTGAGCCCTGACGATTGAGCACTACCACATCTCTCAGAACCTCATTCGCCGGCAGGTTTAACTTCTGAGAGATGGCTTCAACCGAGAGCGGCTTTTCCTTAAGGGAGAGTAAAATCCTTTTCCGTTTAAATTCAGTAAGGAAGCTTTCATTAACTATTCCGTTAAACTCCTCTTCCGTAATCTTTTCACCAAAGACATTTTCCTTATCGGCAAGCTCTAACTCCTTGCCAATAAGCCAGCGTAACCTCTCATCGTTTAAGACCTCCCGCAGAGCGGTTAAACGTAGTTTCAGCTCATCGGAATCCAGCCCCTCACCTTTACCCAAAGGTCCTAATTCC
>JAUWWP010000274.1 GCA_030616835.1 Deltaproteobacteria bacterium
ACCATAACCTTCTCCCGAAAAGGAAGAGGGACGGCGCCCTCCGGCTGTTTGTAGCCGATAACATCGACCCTGAGGGTCTTCAGGCCCTGCTGGATATCCTTGATCTGAGAAAGACGGTTTTCAATGTTATCAGCAAGTCCGGGGGCACCGCGGAGATAATCTCCCAATTCCTGGTTATCCGGGATCTTCTCAGGCAAAGATTAGGCCCAAAGGGATACCGGAACCATGTTATTGCCACTACTGACGCCAGGAAAGGGGCCTTACGGGAGATCACTAACAGGGAAAGGTTCATAAGCTTTCAAGTTCCTGAAGGAGTTGGCGGTAGGTTCTCCGTCCTTACCCCGGTGGGGCTACTGCCGGCAGCGGCCGCGGGAATTGATATCGAGGAACTCCTGGCCGGGGCAGCCTGTATGGATAGACAGTGTCAGGCAGGCAGCCTCCGGGGAAATCCTGCCTATCTCGGCGCTACGCTCCAGTATCTGGCCGATGTAAAGAAGGGAAAGACCGTCTCGGTTATAATGCCCTATGCCAATAGGCTTTCCGGAGTGGGGGATTGGTATTGCCAGCTCTGGGCCGAAAGCCTGGGTAAGAGGTATTCCCTAAATAAAGAGGTGGTCAATGTCGGTCAAACTCCGGTGAAGGCTATTGGGGTTACTGATCAACACTCCCAGCTCCAGCTCTATCTGGAAGGGCCTTTTGATAAGGTGATAATCTTTATTGTTCCCCAGAGGTATCAAAGAGATGTAAGGATTCCCCCGGCCTACGGAGACCTGGAAGCGGTAAGTTATTTAGGAGGTCACACCCTTAATGAGTTGATCCAGGCTGAGCAGAAGGCGACCGAGCTCACTCTTACCAAGAATGAGCGCCCTAACTGGAGGATCTCCCTTCCCGAGATCAACCCCTTCAGTTTAGGCCAGCTCCTTTATTTCTTTGAGGTTCAGACCGTCTTCGCCGGGGGGCTTTATAATATCGATCCTCTGGATCAGCCCGGGGTAGAGGAAGGAAAGAGGATTACCTACCGGATGATGGGAAGGAAGGGGTTTTAATTTTAAGGAAAAGACAGGAGGTTCTTCACGAAATATAGTTGAATTTATAATGTCAAATGACAAAACTCAAAGTTCAAACAAAATCCAAAGTTCAAATGACAAAATATATGAATAAATCCTAAGCACTAAGCACCAAATCCTAAACAATTTCAAATGATCAAAATCCAAAATTCAAAACCACACCTTGAGCCCTTCGACCCCGCCACAGGCGCGGTTCAGGACAGGCCTGTCGAAGGGATTGTTTTGAACATTTAACATTAGGATTTGGGATTTGTTTGGGATTTAGGATTTGGAATTTAGGATTTCTCAGTTGATATTTGACATTTAATCATTTGTCATTCATTAATATTTGAATTTAGTCCCGCGTGCACGCAGGATAATTCGTGATGAGCCAGATTGGAGGGAGTAGGTTTATGGATAAATCCATTAAAATAGCTAAGCAGGTCTGGGAAGAGGAAGAATCTGGACAGGAAAGGATGGAGAGGTTTTCAACGGTCTCTGATCAGGAGATAAAGGCTTTATATTCACCTATTGATATTGAAGACTTTGATTGCCAGGAAAGCCTGGGCTTTCCCGGCCTCTATCCTTTTACCCGGGGGATTCAGGCCTCAATGTATCGGGGAAGGCTCTGGACAATGCGCCAGTTCTCGGGCTTCGGGACTGCTAAGGATACCAATCAGCGCTTCCATTATCTCCTGGAGCAGGGACAGACCGGCCTGAGTGTGGCCTTTCATATGCCGACGATTATGGGATATGATTCTGATCATCCCCGGGCCAAAGGGGAAGTTGGCAAATGCGGGGTTGCCGTCGATACCCTCAAGGATATGGAAACGCTTTTTGATGGTATTCCCCTTGATAAGATCACCACCTCGATGACCATTAATGCCCCGGCATCAATTCTGCTGGCGATGTATATTGCCGTGGGTGAGAAGCAGGGAGTAAATACCCGGGACCTGGGTGGCACCATTCAAAATGATATTCTCAAGGAGTATATTGCCCAGAAATCCTGGATCTTCCCGCCCCCGCCTTCGCTCCGGATAATTACTGATATTCTAAGATATTGTTCCGAGAGCCTTCCCCGCTGGAATACTATCAGTATCAGCGGCTATCATATCCGGGAGGCAGGCTCAACCGCCGTCCAGGAACTCGCCTTTACCCTGGCCGACGGGATTGCCTATGTCCAGGCCGGGATTGAGGCCGGGATTGAGGTAGATAAGTTCGCTCCCCGCCTTTCCTTTTTCTTCAATGCCCACAATGATTTTTTTGAAGAGATCGCAAAATACCGGGCAGCCCGGAGGATCTGGGCAAGGGTTATGAAGGAGAGGTTTGGGGCCCGGGAGCCCCGCTCCTGGATGCTCCGCTTCCACACCCAAACGGCAGGCTGTAGCCTCACTGCCCAGCAGCCGATGAATAATCTCGTCCGGGTTACCCTCCAGGCGCTGGCGGCAGTTTTGGGAGGAACCCAGTCACTCCATACTAACTCAATGGATGAGACCCTGTCCCTACCCACTGAGGAAGCAGCTACTTTAGCTCTTAGAACCCAGCAGATAATCGCGGAAGAAAGTGGGGCAGCGAATACCATTGACCCCCTGGGTGGCTCTTACTTTGTCGAGGCCCTGACTAACCAGATGGAGAAATCTGCCCTGGAGTATATTGATAAGATAGATGAGCTGGGAGGGGTTATTCGGGCTATTGAAATAGGCTATCCTCAGAAAGAGATAGCCCAGGCTGCTTATCATTACCAGGAACAGATAGATAAAGGGGAAAAGAAGGTAATCGGGGTTAATATGTATGCCGCCCAGAAGCAATTGCCGATAGAGACATTAAAAGTCCCCGAGGAGGTTGAATATGAGCAAGTTAAAAATCTTAAAAAAATCAAGAAATTAAGGAATAATTCTAAAGTAAAATCTTGTTTACAAGATCTTGAAAATGCGGCCCGGGGCTCTGATAATTTAATCCCCTTTATTCTGGAGGCGGTCAGGGAATATGCCACCTTAGGTGAGATCTGTGATGTTTTAAGGGGAGTTTTTGGTACTTACCAGGACCCGGCTCTGTTTTGATTACCTATATTATTTCCTCCCCCTTACCTGTCCTGAGCCATGTCCTGAGCTTGTCGAAGGAGAAGTCTAAGGGATGGGGGAGGATTTCAGCCTTCGCAGTCCGCCTAAGGCGGACGAAATAGGCTAAGGTGGGGGTGAATAAAGAAACGTTGCGAGAAAGAAGAGTTAGGTTATTGATTGCCAAGCCCGGGCTTGATGGCCATGATCGGGGAGCAAAGATTGTTGCCCGGGCACTGCGGGATGCTGGTTTTGAGGTAATCTACACTGGATTGCACCAGACGCCGGAGATGATCGTTACTACTGCCATCCAGGAAGATGTGGCTGCTATTGGACTGAGCATCCTTTCCGGTGCTCACAATACTCTGTTTAACGAGGTTATAAAGCTTTTAAAGAAAAAAGGAGCAGAAGGAATTGCTGTCTTCGGCGGTGGAATCATCCCGGATGAGGATATTCCTAAGCTTAAAAGAAAAGGGGTTCTGGAAATCTTCACCCCCGGAACGCCGCTCAATGAGATAATAGAATTTATAAAAGACAAAATAAAATCCCCTGGAAGCTAAATCCCAATGACCAAATCCCAAATCCCAAATAAATTTCCCTTTTACATTCAGCCTTCGTAGCTACTATGGCGAAGTAGGCTTTTGCAATTTACAATTTCTTGAGTATCTGCGCTTATTCGGGTCAGTAGTGGTTTTTGCTTGACAAAGATTTCCAAAATTGGTAATAATTACAATGGGTTTTAAGAATTATCTCTAATCTAATAGACAGTTAAGGTAGGCACGTAGCTCAGGGGGAGAGCGCTGCCTTGACGCGGCAGAGGTCGTCGGTTCGAAACCGTCCGTGCCTACCATTAATTCTAATATATGGGGTGAGAAGTGATTACCTTGAGTGAAGCAGGGGGACAGGCCTCAACAATCAAGAAATGTGAACCCATCCGAGAAAGAATTTTGGAAGGTTAGAAAAATGCAGCGCACAGAGATTGCCGGACTAACGGCAGATCAATACAAGGCGGTCATAGCTATTGTTGATGAAAGGGTGAAGGAGATAAGGGTAACCAGGGAGGACTTTGATGAACTGAAAGGTATCGTGAGGGATCTTGCCCAAGCTCAGCAAGAGCTGACCCAGGCCCAGCAAAGGACGGAGCAGAGAATTGAGGAACTTACCAAGTCGCAGCAAGAGCTGACCCAGGCCCAGCAAAGGACGGAGCAGAGAATTGAGGAACTTACCAAGTCGCAGCAAGAGCTGACCCAGGCCCAGCAAAGGACGGAG